>CAMLJW010000005.1 GCA_946480485.1 uncultured Streptomyces sp.
AGCCGGTCAAGGGCGACTGGAACGGCGCCGGTGCGCACACCAACTTCTCCACGAAGGCGATGCGCGAGGGCTACGACGCGATCATCACCGCGTGCGAGTCGCTGGGCGAGGGCTCCAAGCCACTCGACCACGTCAAGAACTACGGCGCCGGCATCGACGACCGTCTGACCGGTCTGCACGAGACCGCGCCGTGGAACGAGTACTCCTACGGCGTCTCGAACCGCGGTGCCTCGGTCCGCATCCCGTGGCAGGTGGAGAAGGACGGCAAGGGCTACATCGAGGACCGTCGCCCGAACGCCAACGTCGACCCGTACGTGGTGACGCACCTGATCGTCGACACCTGCTGCACGGCTCTCGAAAAGGCAGGCCAGGTCTGACCCGTACGCACCTCGTTGGGGCGCCCGCCGGTCTCTCGGCGGGCGCCCCTTCGTTGTCAGTGGGGCGTGCCATGATGCCATGCTGGCGATCAAGGTCAAGACGGAGACCGGGCAGACGCACACGCGGATTTGGGCGTGTTTCGAAAGTAGCGCCGTCCGCCCGAAGGGCGGGCCCCGCGGCGTCTGGTGCGTGCGATCGCAAGGCGGAGGGTCGCCCCGATACTGGGTGTATCGGGGCGAGCCCGACAACGCTGCGAGCGGGCGTGCCAGACGCCGCGGGGCAGGCGGGACTTTCGAAACACGCCCTAGGCGGACGAACTGCGTGAGTTGGTGCACCGCATCGGTGGCGGCGGCGACCGCTACCTCGTTGTGCAGCGGATACCGGACCTTCCGTCTGTCTTCGCCGTGTGGCACGAGGAGGGCGGGGACTTCCGGCTCGAAATCGGCTGTCGCTCAAGGACCGGGCTTCGACGCGGAGCAGTTCATGGACACCGTACGCCGGGTCGCGGCGGGCGGCACCGCGATGGGCCCTCAGGTGATCCAGCAGCTGCTGTCCCGGCGCCAGGCGGCCGACCGGCCGCTGGGCCGACTGCCGCCGCGCGAGCTGGAGGTGCTGGCGCTGATGGCGCGGGGCCGCTCGAACGCGGCGATCGCGGCTCAACTCGCGGTGACAGAACGGCGATCCGGAATCACACCTGCGACTTCTTCGCGAAACGAGGCCTTGAGGTCTCGGACGACGACAACCGACGCGTTCTGGCCGTTCTCACCCTATTCGGACCAGGGCCGCCGAAAAAGGTCCGGGGAATCATTGGCTCCGCCAAATGGCATTCAGCATGCCCTTCTCAACTTCCGTTGAAACATGGGGCTCTGGGCCACTTGCGCCGGAATTGCGCCACGCATCTGTCACCAATTTTGTAAAGACGCTGAACACCCCAGGAGCCCCTCCCGTATTGAACGGCGCCGCTTCACCTCCTGTCGGGCGCCTCGGGCCCCGCAAGGAAGCCAGAGGAGTTCCATGGGACGCATAAACCGGAAACGCCGCTCCACGCTCGCCAACCGGGCGATAGCCGCATCCGCGGCTCTCGCACTGGGCGGCGGAGGCTTGCTCGCGGCAAACTTCTACGCTTCCGCCGGCGAGCGAAACTCGCAGCGGAACAACCAGGCGAACGCGCAGATCGTCACCATCGACTGCCCGAACATCGCCAACGCGTTGAGGAACGTACCAAACGCCGCACGCCAACCTGTTAACAACGAACTGGCCACTATGGACGGCCAGATCACAAAGGCGTACGCACGCCTCAACTCGACCAGGAGCTTTGCGGCCAACAACCCCGGCTTTGTACAGAACGCCGTCATCGGCCCGCTCAACCGAGAGCGCGCGGCGGCGATCTTCCGGATCCAGTTCAACGTCAGGAGGGCGGGCGGTACACCGCCAGATCTGCAGTCGCTCGCCCGGTGCTCGGGGCGCCCCGCCAACCCGCAGGAGAACGGCGATGGTGGGAACCAGCAGCAGAACACAGGGCAGAACGGCGGTGGTGGGAACCAAGGCCAGAACGGCGGTGGTGGGAACCAGGGGCAGGCCGGTAACAACGGCAACGGCGCCCCCGGCCCGGTGGCCGGGGACTTCATCAACATCAACGACGTCCGGCCCAACGCCAATAACGGCGGCAACGGAGCGAACGGGTTGGCCGCGAACGGGCGAGGCGGCTCGAGGGGCACCTTCACCACGGCGTGCGGTAGGAACGAGAACAACAAGTTCAACTCCGACAACGTGATCGCGGCGCCCGGTGTCGACAACGGCGCGCACCACACGCACGACTATGTGGGCAACCAGGGCAACAACGCGTTCGCCAGCGACCAAGACCTCGCGAATGCCAACACCACCTGCCGGAACCAGGGCGACAAGTCGACGTACTACTGGCCTGTGCTGCGCCAGCAGAACGGCCAGAACGAGTTCGACGCCAACGATCTGGGTGGCGGCGGGGACGGCAACGTCGGCAAGATCCTGAAGCCCGTTCAGGCCCAGATCAGGTTCGTCGGCAACGCGCGGGGCGATGTCGTCGCGATGCCGAAGTTCCTGCGCATCATCACCGGTGACGCCAAGTCCTTCGTCAACGGCAACGCGAACGAGAACGCCTCGTGGAGCTGCACCGGCTTCGAGAACAGGCAGGTGAGCGACAAGTACCCGATCTGCCCCCAGGGCAGCCAGGTGGTACGGAGGGCCAACTTCCAGAGCTGCTGGGATGGTCAGAACATCGACAGCGCCAACCACCGTGACCACGTGGCCTTCGTCCAGCAGGACGGCAGCTGCCCCAATGGTTTCAAGGCGATCCCCCAGCTGCAGATCCGACTGGTGTACAACGCTCAGGCCCCGGTCGTCCAGAACGGACAGCTACAGAACCCGTTCGCGGTGGACAGCTTCCCCGAGCAGCTGCACAAGCCGGTCACCGACCACAACGACTTCATCAACGTCTTCGACGAGCAGCTGATGAACCGGATGGTCGGCTGCATCAACAACGGCCAGCAGTGCCAGTGACCCTGTGAACCGGTGACACCATGAAGAAGGCCGGTGGCGGAGATTCCGCCACCGGCCTTCTTCATTTCCCCCGAGGTCTCCCCGAGGCCCCCCGATCCTGCGCGGTCAGCCGTCGTGACCGGAGTGCTTCTCGGTTCCCCCGCCACTGTTCCCGGAGTGGTGCGAGAAGCCCTCCTCCATGGTCCCGCCGAGCTGGCCGCGCAGTGCTGTGACCACCTTCATGTGACCCACAGCGACCCACTTGGCGCCGACGAGGTAGTGGCCGCCGTAGTCCTTGGCCGAATTGATCCACTCACGCTGGCCCCGGTCGGTGGCGAAGGTGGCGAGGATGAACTTGCCGTCACCGGTTTTGCAGATCGCCTGGCGGAGGTCGTCGGCGTCCGTCTGGATGTTCGGTTTGCACTTCACCTCGGATGCCAGATGCTCCAGGCTGCCCGTCGCCGTCTTCGGTATGTCGTCGCCGTCGTCGGACCCACAGCCCGACAGGGCCAACACCGCCACGACCCCGGCCGTAACAAGCTTCTGTCGCGTCAACCTCATCTATTCCTCCGGTCACATCCGGCGACATGAACCCGCCAGCTCTGTATGCATCATTGAGCGCGAACCGCCCTCCCGTTGGCGTGTCGCACCTGTCGACACAGGGGGCACACAGAGATGAACAGTCCGTCGCGACGCACGGTGCTGGGCACGGCCGGTGCCATCGGCCTCGGGACCACCCTGGGGTGACGGTCCCGGCCCACGCCGCTGAGAGCCCGGGCGAGGGCCCCGCCTTCGGTACGGCTCCCGCATGCTGCGTGCTCAATCGGCTGCTGCCGGAGCATGCGGGGCAGTTCCCGCTCGGTCTCCTCGACGGCGGCCGAGACCGCTTCAGGTCACGGGATCCACGGACCGTACCGAGTGGACCTGCTGCACGAGGGCGGCACAGCGGGAGATGTACCGGTGCCGGACGCCGCGCTCGGCGTGGCGACGGCGCTCCAGCAGGCGCGGCACGGGGGCGACCTGGGTGTTCCGCGGCCTCCCCCCGCCGCGCGTCACTCCTCGAACTTGGTGTACGAGGCGTCGAGGTCGCGCACCTCGGCGGAGGCGTGCAGCGTCACTCCATCGGCGGGCTTCACATGGGCCCGCAGTACCTCCAGCGTCGCCCCAGTCAGCGCGGCCTTCGTCTCGTCGGTGCGGCCGGACAGTAGTGCGACGGTGACATGCACGAGCGCGTGCCCGTCCGCCTCCGTGCCGATCACGATGTCCTCGGTCCGCCGGAACCGCGTCTTGCACGCCTCGATCTTCGCGGCCGCCGTCTCCACCACCACCGCGTGCAGCGCGAGCACGAAGCCCTTCCGGTCGAAGGCGTCCGCGAGCGGTGCGGAGTAGTCGATGGTGATCTGCGGCATGGGCACTCCTGTTCTACGGCATGTGCCCTCACCCTAGCTCCATCCTCCGCGGGTCACTCTTTTGCACAGCCTCCGAGCTTGATCAGGGTTTTGAACTGATCGTGCTTCGGCGGGTTCTGCAAATCGCAACGCTGCGCTGATCGGTGGCTGACCGGGGCGGCCGTCGGTGAGCGGCGCGCCCTGCTCGCGTCCGCGGCGTCGCCGTGCTCGACGCCGACGCGGACCAGCAGGCTCGCACCCACGACGACGAGGCCTGGGTCTCCCGGCTACCGGGGTTCGAGCAGCTCATCGCCAAGCGCGAGCAGGCCCGACAGGAGGGCCGGTGACACCGCACACCTCACCACGACATGGAGGCACTGTGCACGACACCCAGTTGCAGGAACTCGCTGGCCGGACCGTGCTGGTCACCGGCGGGGCCGGGCTGATCGGCAGCAGGATCGCCGCCTGCCTGCGCCGGGCGGGGGCCCGGCCGATCTCCCTGTGCATGCTGGACGCCTACCCCCGGCACACCTACCGCGACCTGTTCGGCATCGACCCCGCCGACCCGGACATCATCGTCGGCAACATCCAGAACCCGGGCATGGTGAAGAAGGCGGTGGCCGAGTCCGACTACGTGATCCACGCCGCCGCCCTCGCGGACGTCGCCGCCTGCACCCGCAAGCCCATGGCGGCGCTTCACACCAACATCACCGGCACCCAGGTACTGCTTGATGCGGTGGCCGCCTGCGAGCGGATCCGCCGGCTGGTCTTCGTCTCCTCGGCCAGCGTCTACGGCAATGGCAACCCGGAGGACTGGGCACGCCCGTGTGAGGAGTACCGGACCGTGCGGAGGCTGCTGGAAGCCGTCTACGGCCGGGTGCCGCCGCAATTCCACGAGCACACGCCGCTGCGGCCGATGTCCTCCTATGCCAACACCAAGGCGTGGGGCGAGACGCAGACCGCTCTTACGCTGAGCGCCGTGCGCACCTCGTACACGGTCGTGCGGTACTTCTCGGTCTACGGAGAGCCGCAGGTCATCAAGAAGAACAGCCATTCGTGGGTGGTCGCCTGGTTCGCCACGCGCGCCGCTCTGGGGCTTCCGCTGCACCTCAACGGCGGCGGCCACCAGATCCGGGACCTAGTCCACGTCGAGGACATCGCCACCGCCACCGTGCGGGCCCTGGCCGCCCAGCGAGCCCACAACGAGACGATCAACATCGGTACCGGTGCCCCCACCAGCATCCGCAAGGTGGCCGAGCTGGTCGCCGAGCAGTACCCGGAAACCCGGTTCGTGGAGACGCCGATGCCGCCCGGTGACCCGCTCGGTGGCTACGCGGCCACCCACCGTATGCAAGCACACACCGGAAGGCCACCGATGCCCACTATCCGCCTTGGCGACTACCTCAGCGCCCCCACCAGCGGAATGCTGGACGGCACCCCGTACCACCAGATGGATAAGGCCGAACTGGCCCACTTCCTCGCCCTCTGGGAGGACTGGCACCGCCAAGCCCTCGCCCGGCTCCCGCACCGCATCCACCCCACCGCGCAGATCCACCCGACCGCGATCATCGGCGACGACGTGATCGTCGGCCCCCGCGTACGCGTATGGGAGTTCTCCACCCTCCGTGCCGGCTCCGTGCTGTGCGCCGATGTCTCGGTCGGCTTCAACTGTGAGGTCACCCGCTCGTTCCTTGGCGAACGGGCCGTACTCGGCCACCGTATCGGGATCAACCGCACCCTCATCCGCCGACGCCCACCTGTCCGCCAACCTGACCGTCGCGGCCATCAGTATGTGGAGCACCCACATGAGCAACCCCGACCGGGAGATCATCCTGCGTACCCCCGACGGTCTCTGCCGTTGCGGCACACCACAGTTCGGTGCCCTGATCGGGGAGCGGGTCCAGACCGGCAACAGCATCAGCCTCGGCCCCGGCCTCGCACTCGGCCGCGACTGCCGGATCGCCAGCGGCGTCACCCTCGCCGCACGCACCATCCCCGACCACAGCGTCATCACCGCACCGCACACTTCTGACATCCACGTCCGCCAGCGACCCACACGCCGCAACAGGCCCCAGTCACCTGACCCGGACGCATGCTGAGTCGGCCACGCCAATCGCGCGGGCCAGCTCCTGTCGGTCGCCGCTGTCGGTCCCCGCTGTCAGCCGCCGCCGTCAGCCGACAGGCGGCGGGCGCCACTGTCAGTCGCCGGTGGCGGTCCACCACACCGTGGTGTCCGCGGGTAGCTTCGCCTCGCCGTCGTTCGTGACGGTCACCTCGCCACTGGCGAGCAGCAGGCGCCCGTACTCCGGCACGGTCACCGCCTCGCCCCCGGTGTTCGCGGTGCAGACGAAATCGCCGCGGCGGAAGGCGAGGACACCCTCGGGCGCCTTCAGCCACTCGACCCGGTCACCGGCGCCCAGGTCGGTCCGCGCTCGACGTACGGCGAGCGCGGACCGGTACAGCTCCAGTGTGGAGCCCTCGGCACCGGTCTGTGCCTCGATGCTCAGTTCGGCCCATTCGGCGGGCTGGGGCAGCCAGCTGCCGCCACTGCCGAAGCCGTACGAGGAGCCGCTGCGGGTCCAAGGGATCGGCACCCGGCAGCCGTCGCGGAAGCCGTCCTGGCCCGCGCCGCGGAAATACGCGGGGTCCTGGCGCACCTCGTCCGGCAGGTCGACGACATCCGGCAGGCCCAGCTCCTCGCCCTGGTACAGGTAGGCGGAGCCGGGCAGCGCGAGCATCAGCAGCGTCGCGGCACGGGCGCGCCGCAGGCCGACCTCACGGTCTCCGGCGGTACGGATCTGGATGCCGAACCCGGCCGGGTTGGCGAACCGGGTGGCGTGCCGGGTCACGTCGTGGTTGGACAGCACCCAGGTGGCCGGGGCGCCCACCGGGCGCATCGCGTCGAGGGTGCGGTCGATGCAGTCGCGCAGTTCGGCGGCGCCCCAATCGGTGCTCAGGTACTGGAAGTTGAAGGCCTGGTGCAGCTCGTCGGAGCGTACGTAGTGGGCGGTGCGCTCGACCGTCGGAGTCCACGCCTCTGCGACGAAGATCCTTTCGCCCGTGTACTCGTCGAGGACCGTGCGCCACTGGCGGTAGACGGCGTGCACGCCGTCCTGGTCGAAGAACGGCGTGGCATCGTTGCCCAGCAGTTTCACCTGCTCGTGCGTGCCCAGGTCCGGCAGTCCCTCGGCCTTCACCAGGCCGTGCGCGACGTCGATGCGGAAGCCGTCGACTCCCCTGTCGAGCCAGAACCGCAGGATCGAGCGGAACTCGTCGCCGACGGCCGGGTGCTCCCAGTTGAAGTCGGGCTGCTCGGGCGCGAACAGATGCAGGTACCACTCGCCGGGGGTGCCGTCCGGCTCGGTGACGCGCGTCCAGGCGGGCCCGCCGAAGACGGACTCCCAGTCGTTCGGCGGCAGCTGGCCGCCCGCGCCCTTGCCGGGGCGGAAGTGATAACGGTCCCGCAGCGGGGAGCCCGGCCCCCCGGCGACCGCACGCCTGAACCACTCGTGCTGGTCCGAGGAATGGTTGGGCACGAGGTCGACGATGATCCTCAGGCCCTGCCGGTGGGCGTCGCGGATCAGGGCGTCGGCGTCGAGCAGGGTTCCGAACATGGGGTCGACGGCCCGGTAGTCCGCGACGTCGTAGCCGGCGTCGGCCTGCGGCGAGGCGTAGAAGGGGCTGAGCCACACGGCGTCGGCCCCGAGGTCGCGCAGATACGGCAGGCGGGAGCGTACGCCCTCCAGGTCGCCCATGCCGTCGCCGTCGCTGTCGGCGAAGCTGCGCGGATAGACCTGGTAGATCACCGCGTCCCGCCACCAGTCGCGGCGTCCGGCGACCGTGGCGAGGGCTGACGTCGAAGCGGGGGCCGGGGCCGGGCCGGTGGAGTGCTGGCTCATGATGTCCTTGGTGTGAGGGCGGTCCCCCGCTCGAGCGAAGCCGGAGGGGGAAGGGGTCGGGTCACAGTGCGTACACATGGGTGTGCGCGCGGCGGACGGGTCAGCGCTTGGCGCGGCCGGCGGCGAGACCCGTCACCAGGTTCTTCTGGACAAGGTAGAAGAACGCGAAGACGGAGATGGCGATCAACACCGCGGTGGCGGTCATGAGGTTGCGCTGCGCGTCGTGCTCGCTGACGAAACGGGGCCCGGCTGATCAGGGCCTGTCCGAAGTTTCCCGCCGCCCACCGCCCCCATTGAACTCCCCGTAGCCGGGGAAGCGCCCGACCTCCTCCAGGCGCACAGATGGCGACCCGGACCCGACCGAGGGATGATCGGTGGGTAGGGAATCTCTGGCAGACTCTGACTCTATGGGTGAGACGACCGCGACGCCTCTGGAAGGCCGTCAGCAGGCCGCTCCATCGTCCGTCGCGGACCAGGTCGACGAGCGCGTGGAGCAGGGGCTCCTGCGCCGCTTGCGTGTGCCACGTCGTCCCCGGTTCTGGTTCGAGATCCTGCTGATCGCGGTCAGTTACTGGACGTACTCGCTCATCCGCAACGCGGTTCCGGAGCAGAAGGCGCAGGCGCTGCACAACGCCGACTGGATCTGGAAGGTGGAGCACAACCTCGGAATGGCCGTCGAGGAGTCCGTCAATCACGCCGTGAACTCGGCGACATGGCTGATCGTCGGCATGAACTACTACTACGCGACACTGCACTTCATCATGACGCTGGGTGTCCTTGTGTGGCTGTTCCGTAGCCACCCGGGCCGCTACGCGGCGACCCGCATGGTGCTGTTCACGACCACGGGTGTCGCCCTCGTCGGTTACTACCTGTATCCGCTCGCCCCACCCCGCCTGATGAACGGCGGCGGCTTCGTCGACACGGTCGTGGTCCACGAGACCTGGGGCTCCATGGCCTCCGGCGACCTGAAGAACATGTCGAACCAGTACGCCGCGATGCCCTCCATGCACATCGGCTGGTCCCTCTGGTGCGGCCTGACGATCTTCGCCCTGGCCTCGGTCCCCTGGGCCCGCGTCGTGGGCCTGCTGTATCCGGCGGCGACCCTGGTGGTGATCGTCGCCACCGCCAACCACTTCTGGCTGGACGCGGTGGGCGGCACGCTGTGCCTGGCGTTCGGCTTCACAGTGGCCCGGGTCTGGTATGGGACACTGCCGTACGCGCTGCCACGCCTGGTTCCGGCGCCGACGACCGGGGGCGGGAGCGCTCCGCTCCGCTGGAGGGTGCCCTCCAAGGGCTGAAGGGTGCTGGGATCCCCCTGCTCGAGCGAAGCCGAGAGGTCGAAGGGGGCAGGGACGGGCGGCGGAGGCGAGAAAAACCGGCCGCATCGACGGACGCCTCGGTGCGGCGCCCACCCGGACGACTACCCTCCGTAGAACGACTCGTCCACCACCACCCGCGCCCGCCGCGTCGTACGCCGATAGGCGTCGAGCATGTCGCCCACATGCCCCGGCCCATACCCCAGGTACCGGCCAACGGCCGCCAGCTCGCGCCCGTCCGACGGAAACGTGTCCCCGGCCCGCCCCCGCACCAGCATCACCGCGTTCCGCACCCGAGTCGCCAGCACCCAAGCCTCATCCAGTATCGAGGCGTCCTCACCGGAGATCAGCCCGGCGGCACACGCGGCAGCCAGTGCCTCACGTGTACGAGTGGTCCGCAGCCCGGGCTCCGCCCAGCCGTGCCGAAGCTGGAGCAGCTGCACCGTCCACTCCACGTCGGACAGCCCGCCCCGCCCCAGCTTGGTGTGCAGCGTCGGATCCGCCCCACGCGGCAACCGTTCCGCCTCCATCCGCGCCTTGAGCCGCCGGATCTCCCGCACGGCATCGTCACCGAGCCCTTCGGCGGGATACCGCAGCGGGTCGATCAGCTCGACGAACCGCCGCCCCAGGTCCTCGTCGCCCGCGACGGGCTCGGCCCGCAGCAAGGCCTGCGACTCCCAGACCAGCGACCACCGCCGGTAGTACGCCTCGTACGAGTTCAGCGTTCGCACCAGCGGTCCCGACTTCCCCTCCGGCCGCAGATCGGCGTCGATCAGCAGCGGCGGGTCGGAGCTGGGGATCTGCAGCAACCGCCGCATTTCCGCCACTACGGTGCCGGCGGCTCGCGAGGCCTCCTGCTCGTCGGCGCCATCTCGGGGTTCGTGCACGAACAGGACGTCCGCGTCCGAGCCGTAACCCAGCTCGTGCCCGCCGAAGCGCCCCATCCCGATGACCGAGAACCGGGTCGGCAGGTCATCCCCCCACTGGTCGCGCACCACGGCCCGCAACGTCCCGGCGATAGCCGCGGCCGTCAGGTCCGACACCGCCCCACCGACCAGATCGACCAGCGCCCCCTGATCGGCCGCGGCGGGCGACTCCTCCGTACCGTACGAACCGACGATGTCGATGGCCGCCGTACGGAAGAGCTCACGCCGCCGAACGCCGCGCGCGGCGGTGACCGCGGCCTCTTGCCCGTCGGCCCGTCGCACCGCGGCGAGGATCTCCTGCTCCAGGTGCGCGCGGTCGCGGGGTTCGAGCCCGCCCTTGTCGCCGTCGCCGAGCAGCGCCACCGCCTCCGGCGCCCGCATCAGCAGGTCGGGGGCGAGCCGCCCGGCGGACAGTACGCGGGCCAGGTTCTCGGCGGCCGCGCCCTCGTCCCGGAGGAGCCGCAGATACCAGGGGGTCTTCCCCAAGGCGTCCGACACCTTGCGGAAGTTCAGCAATCCCGCGTCAGGATCGGCGGAGTCCGCGAACCACGGCAGCAGCACGGGCAGCAACGTCCGCTGAATCGCGGCCTTGCGCGTGACCCCGGAGGCGAGCGCCTCCAGGTGGCGCAGCGCGGCAGCCGGGTCCGCGTAGCCGAGCGCGACAAGCCGCTCCCGGGCCGCGTCGGCGCTCAACCGGGCCTCGCCGGGCGCGAGTTGAGCGACGGCGTCGAGCAGCGGGCGGTAGAAGAGCTTTTCGTGCAGTCGCCGTACGACGGACGTATGCCGTCGCCACTCACGGTTCAGCTCGGTGACCGGATCGGTACGCAGGCCCAGCGAGCGGCCGATGCGCCGCAGATCGGCCTCGTCCTCGGGCACGAGGTGGGTGCGCCGCAGCCGGAAGAGCTGGATGCGGTGCTCCATAGAGCGCAGGAACCGGTACGCGTCATCGAGCTGCACCGCGTCGACCCGTCCCACGTAGCCACCCGCGGCCAGCGCCTTCAGGGCGTCCAGCGTGGTGGCGCTGCGCAGCGACGTGTCGGCCCGCCCGTGCACCAACTGCAGTAGCTGCACGGCGAATTCGACGTCCCGCAGTCCGCCGGGGCCGAGCTTCAGCTGGCGCTCGATCTCGGCCACGGGGATGTTCTCGACGACGCGCCGCCGCATCTTCTGCACGTCGGCCACGAAGTTCTCGCGCTCGGCGGCCTGCCAGACGAGGGGCGCGAGCGTGGCGACGTACTCCTCGCCGAGTTCGATGTCGCCGGCGACCGGCCGTGCCTTGAGGAGGACCTGGAACTCCCAGGTCTTGGCCCAGCGCTGGTAGTAGGCGAGGTGGCTGGACAGGGTCCGTACGAGCGGACCGTTTCTGCCCTCCGGCCGCAGATTGGCGTCGACGGGCCAGATCGAGCCCTCGACGGTGGTCTCGGAGCAGATCCGCATCAGGTGTGAGGCGAGCCGGGTCGCGGCCCGCAGCGCCTTCTGCTCGTCAGCCCCGTCCACGGCCTCGCCGACGAAGATGACGTCAACGTCGGAGACGTAGTTCAGCTCGTGGCCCCCGCACTTGCCCATCGCGATGACCGCGAGCCGGCACAGCGCGGCGTCTTCGGGGGCCGCGGCCCGTGCGATGGCGAGCGCGGCGCGCAGCGTGGCGGTCGCGAGATCCGCGAGTTCGGCGGCGGTCTCGGCGACATCAATGGTTCCGCACACGTCGCGCGCGGCGATGGACAGCAGACAGCGCCGGTAGGCGACCCGCAGCGACAACGGGTCAAAGGCCTCGGCGAGCCAGCGCTCGAACTCCGCCGTGCCCGGATGCAGGTCCCGCGGCTCGTACATGACGAGCGCCTGCCAGTCGAGCGGATGCCGCGCGAGATGGTCGGCGAGCGCGGAGGAGGCGCCGAGCACCCCGAGCAGCCGGTCACGCAGCGGCTTGGCCGCGATCAGCGTGTCCAGCAGCGCGCGCCGCCCCGCGTGGTCCCGCTGCGCCTCGACGAGCCGTACGAGCCCGAGCAGCGCCAGATCGGGATCGGCGGTCGCCCCGAGCGCGTCGAGCAGCACCGGGTCGGTCCTTACGGGCGCCAGCTGCCCGCCCTCCAGGAGCCGCTCGGCGGCCGACGGATCGGTGAAGCCGTGCCGCAGCAGCCGCGTGAAGGTACTGCTCCTGCGCCCCGGCGCCATCATCCTGGGCCTCCCGTCGGATCAAGGTCCTACGGCCCGAGCCTAACCGGAGTAACTGAGTGAAGCGCCCGAGCGGCCGGGCGGGGGGCGACGGTCCGTCCCGCCCCTACAGCACCGGCAGGCTCTTCCGCAGCTCGAAGGCGGTCACCTCGGAGCGGTACTCCTCCCACTCCTGTCGCTTGTTGCGGAGGAACTTATGCTGGCGACGGCCCTCGGAAGACTCCCGCCGAAGTGCCAGTGACCTGCAATCGAGCGGTCGGCCGTCCCGGCGTTCACGTTCACTGGGGCGCCGCCCGCCGTGACGTCCTGCCGGGCGGGTGCTCACGGAAGCCGGATGCGGGCCAGCACCGGCAGGTGGTCACTGGGGTAGACGCCGTTGCCGTCCTTGATTGTGCTCATCACCGCGCCGGAGACCGTCGCCGCCGGCTTGGTGAGGATGTGGTCGATACGAAAGCCGGGCGTCGGTTCCTGATCGCCGCGCAGGGACTTGAACTCCTCGCCCTTGTTCTTCGCCGCGTTCCAGGCGTCGACGTAGCCGGCGTCGGTGAAGATCTGGTGCGCCGTGTCGAAGTCCCGAGAGTTGAAGTCCCCGGTCAGGACGACCGGCAGGTTCCGCTTGTTGATCTCGGCCATGTGGTCGAGGACCTTGTTCGCTCCGAGGTCCTTCGCCTGCCGTACGAGGTCCAGGTGCGTGTTGACCGCGTAGAACTCCTTGTTGGTGACCTTGTCGCGGAAGTGGATCCAGGTGGCCATGCGCGGGCTGCCGGCCTTCCAGCCGTCGCCGGTGGACACGCAGCCCTTACGGTTGTCGCCGCTCAGACCCGGCTTGTCCGTGCAGAACCAGAAGTCGCCGTGGCCCTTGTCCTCGAGCCGGTCCGGGTTGTAGAAGATCCCGACGGTCTCGCCTTGGTCGGGACTCTGCACATTGTCGGGCAAGAACTCCCGCTGATCTCCGTACCACTCGTATTGGTGGCCCTTGTTCTTCAGGTCGACCCAGAGGTTGTCCTGCTGCCACTTCACCCCCTCCTGAGTCCCGATCAGGTCCGGCAGCTCGCGGAAGATCGCCTCGGCGAGCACGTCTCGCCGTCGGGTGTAACCATCACCGGTGTCCAGGGTCGCGTCTCGTTCGTTGAACGTCATGACGTCAAGGTCCTCTTTGGCCTTCGGCGTCTTGCTGATCCCGGTCAGCAGGGGGTCCGCCGCCTGCGCAGCGGGGCTTCCGGTGACGAGGTAACCGCCCAGCGCGAGAAGTGTCGCCGCTGTACCGGCCAGCAGCCTCCGGTGAACCTTCGTGTTCTGTGCCATCTTTCCAATCTCTCTATTAGGGCATTCCCATCCCGTCCGCGACGTCCGCATCTCGGCGGCGTCCCAGGAATCGCCGTAGAGCTGTGAGGTGCGGTGGGCAGGCATCGCGGATCACCCCCTCTCGACGTTCTTGGCCGATACGCGGGGGTGGTCGGGGTGTTTTCTCAAGGGGTCGCGTGCGCGACGTGGACCGAAACCGCGCTCGACGCTCAGGTCGACCTGCTCCTGGACGGGGAGAGCGGCACGGCGTGCCGGCGCGAGGCCCGCCCGGGCGCCGTCGCGGTCGCGGTCGCGGTCGCCGGTCGACTCGGCCAGTGGGAACGGCGTTTGTGGGCGCGGCTGCCGGGTGCTGGTCCGGCACCGAGTGGTGGGGTTGTTTCCATTTACCCCCTTGGAGCACTGTTGGGACGTCGGTGACTTATGGGGCACCTGTGACCTACTGATACGGAACCGACGCCAGCAGCGTTCAACCTGCGGTCCTGTCCGGTCGGGACTACGTGAAGTGACCCCGTTACCTGCGGCAGCGCAGCGATCAGTCGCTCCTGCACGATCCGGCGCGCCTGGACGCACCTGATGCCCAGTAGCGAGGGACGCACCCGGAAAGCGGTGGACCGATTACGAGGTCACCGAATCCGCGCCGGACGGCCCCCAGACGTCCCAAGGCGAATAAGACGACTCCGGGCCAGCACCGTCATGGTGCTGGCCCGGATCGTTGATCAAACGTGAATGCCTGCTGACCTGTGCCTACAGCACCGGCAGGCTCTTCCGCAGCTCGAAGGCGGTCACCTCGGAGCGGTACTCCTCCCACTCCTGCTTCTTGTTGCGGAGGAAGAAGTCGAAGACGTGCTCGCCCAGGGCATCGGCGACCAGGTCGCTGCGCTCCATCAGGGTGAGGGCCTCGCCGAGGTTCTGGGGGAGGGGTTCGATGCCCATCGCGCGGCGCTCGGCGTCGGAGAGGGCCCAGACGTCGTCCTCGGCGCCCGGCGGAAGCCCGTAGCCCTCCTCGATGCCCTTGAGGCCGGCGGCCAGGAGCAGCGCGTACGCCAGGTACGGGTTCGCGCCCGAGTCCAGAGAGCGGACCTCCACCCGGGCCGAGCCCGTCTTGCCGGGCTTGTACATCGGGACGCGGACGAGGGCCGAGCGGTTGTTGTGGCCCCAGCAGATGTACGAGGGCGCCTCGCCGCCGGCGCCGGCCGTGCGCTCGGAGCCGCCCCAGATGCGCTTGTAGGAGTTGACCCACTGGTTGGTGACGGCCGAGATCTCGGCGGCGTGCTTGAGCAGGCCCGCGATGAAGGAGCGGCCGACCTTGGAGAGCTGGTACTCCGAGCCCGACTCGTAGAACGCGTTGCGGTCGCCCTCGAAGAGAGACAGGTGCGTGTGCATGCCACTGCCCGGGTGCTCCGAGAACGGCTTCGGCATGAAGGTCGCCTGGACGCCCTGCTCCAGCGCCACCTGCTTCATGACCAGGCGGAACGTCATGATGTTGTCCGCCGTGGACAGCGCGTCCGCGTAGCGGAGGTCGATCTCCTGCTGGCCCGGGGCGCCCTCGTGGTGCGAGAACTCGACCGAGATGCCCATCGACTCCAGCATGGTGATCGCCTGGCGGCGGAAGTCCATGCCGACGTTCTGCGGAGTGTGGTCGAAGTAGCCGGAGTTGTCGGCCGGGGTCGGGCGGCTGCCGTCGACCGGCTTGTCCTTCAGCAGGAAGAACTCGATCTCCGGGTGGGTGTAGAAAGTGAAGCCCAGGTCGGAGGTCTTGGCGAGGGCGCGCTTCAGTACATAGCGCGGGTCCGCGAAGGACGGCGAGCCGTCCGGCATGAGGATGTCGCAGAACATACGGGCCGTACCGGGGGCCTCCGCCCGCCACGGCAGGACCTGGAAGGTCGACGGGTCCGGCTTGGCGATCATGTCCGACTCGTACACCCGGGCGAAGCCCTCGATCGCGGAGCCGTCGAAGCCGATGCCCTCGTCGAAGGCCTGCTCCAGCTCGGCCGGAGCCACCGCCACGGACTTGAGGAAGCCCAGCACGTCCGTGAACCACAGCCGTACGAACCGGATGTCGCGCTCCTCCAGTGTCCGGAGCACGAACTCCTGCTGCTTGTCCATCTTCCGCTTCCACCCATCCTTGCTGGTCAGGCCACCTGCTCCGGCCACGGGAGGCGGTCGGGCACCTGAGCATCCCACCACAACACCATTTCGTGCGCGTTGCGGACCTTGATCGACCGGCGGACCTCGGTCTGAACGCCTCCCGTACGGCAGGCGTACTGCTCTTCTACTGCTCTACTTCTCTACTGCCCTGTTTTCTGCTTCTGCTTCTGCTTCTGCTTCTGCTTCGCTGCTTCTGCTTCGCTGTTTGTGCTTCCGCTGCCCATACTGCCTGCTCACCCGCATCCTTGTAATCTCCGGCTCCCACACTTTCTTCATGGCTGGGCGACGGACCTCATGGCACGCTGGGTCCGCGGACCTCATCGCGGCGGGGATCCGGGCAGTGGGCTCGAGAGGTGCGCCCGACCGTCGGGACCCCCCCACACCCCGCCCCCGTCCCCACTACGATCAACTGACCCAACCGTCCCTCCGACCCCTGTAAGGACTCGCCCATGGGTTCCGCGAAGAACACCGGCTCCCCCTCGCGCACAGCGCGAATAGAGGAGATGCGCCGCACGGAGAAGACCCGCGAGCGCCGCAACCGGATCCTCATGATCACCGCGAGCGTGGTGATTGTCGGTGGTCTCGTCGCCGGCGGCGCCGTTCTGGTCAAGTCGCAGTTCGACGACAGCAGCCCGGCGAACAGCGCCTCGAAGAAGTTCGTCACGGGCAAGGACGGCGTGCGGACCTGGAGCGAAAAGCTGACCCAGCGGCACGTCAGCAGGGAAGTGAAGTACCCGATGAACCCCCCGGTCGGCGGTGATCACAACCAGGTGTGGATGAACTGCAACGGCGACGTCTACCCCAAGGCGATCAAGAACGTGAACGCCGTGCACTCCCTCGAGCACGGCGCGGTCTGGGTGACGTACAACAGCAAGGCCTCGGACGCGGACGTGAAGGCGCTCGCGGCGAAGGTCAAGAAGACCCCGTACTCGCTGATGAGCCCGGTCGACGACCAGAAGGATCCGATCATGCTCTCCGCGTGGGGCAAGCAGCGCACGGTGACGAGCGCGAGCGACCCGAACGTCAACAGGTTCTTCTCGGAGTTCGTGCAGGGCAAGCAGACGCCCGAACCGGGCGCCGCCTGCACCAACGGCCTCTCGCAGTGAGGAGGCTGTGACGCCGTGACGAAGACGAGGCACGTCGGCTGGATCGCCGGGGCCGCCACGGCCGTACTCGTGGCAGCCGGCGGGATCACGTACGCGGTCGCCGGCGGCGACGACTCCGGTATGAAGGCCCCGTCCGCGGACTCCGCGGACGCGGGCTTCGCCCGCGACATGGCGGTCCACCACCAGCAGGCCGTCGAGATGTCGTACATCGTGCGCGACCGCACCAAGAACGAGGAGGTACGCCGCCTCGCGTACGACATCGCCCAGACGCAGGCCAACCAGCGCGGCATGCTGCTCGGCTGGCTGGACCTGTGGGAGCTGCCGAAGGTGTCGGCGGACCCGCCCATGACCTGGATGGGCATGGGCGACATGGCGTCCGGTGAGGACGGCGCCCTGATGCCGGGGATGGCGACCGACGCCCAGATGAAGTCGCTGAACGAGGCGAGCGGCAAGGACGCCGAGATCCGCTATCTCCAGCTGATGTACGCCCATCACATGGGCGGCGTACACATGGCCGAGGGCTGCGTGAAGACATGCGAGGTCGGGGTGGAGCGCCGGCTCGCGCAGGGCATGGTCGCGGCCCAGCAGTCGGAGATGACGCTGATCACCGGCCTGCTCAGGGAGCGAGGGGCGAAGCCGCCGAGCTGAGCGGCTCCCACAAGCCGGGCCTCGCGCGCGCCGAACACCTTGTGATTACGGTTCCTTGGGACCACCCCCAGGCGCGGCTCGCCGAGGGGCAGGCATGAGGCGCACAGGCACGGGGGGATGGGCGTGGGGCTTGCCACACCCCATCGCGTCGCTTTGACGATTACACTGGCCGCGTGCCTCGACTACGCCTCGCCCTGAATCAGATCGACTCGACGGTCGGCGATCTCGCCGGGAACGCCGAGGCGATCGTCCGTTGGACTCGGCACTCGGCCGAGCAGGAAGCGCATCTGGTGGCGTTCCCGGAGATGGCGCTGACCGGGTATCCCGTCGAGGACCTGGCCCTGCGGCCGTCCTTCGTCGAGGCTTCCCGCGCGGCCCTGAAGGACCTGGCCGCGCGGCTCGCCGACGAGGGGTTCGGGGAGCTGCCGGTGATCGTCGGCTACCTCGACCGGTCGGAGGCCGCCCAGCCGAAGTACGGGCAGCCGGCCGGAGCGCCGCAGAACGCCGCCGCGGTACTGCACGGCGGCGAGGTGGTGCTCAGCTTCGCCAAGCACCATCTGCCGAACTACGGGGTCTTCGACGAGTTCCGGTACTTCGTGCCCGGCGACACCCTGCCGATCGTGCGGGTGCACGGCATCGACGTGGCCTTCGCCATCTGTGAGGACCTCTGGCAGGACGGCGGCCGGGTGCCGGCCACGCGAACCGCCGGCGCCGGACTGCTGCTCTCCGTCAACGCCTCCCCGTACGAGCGCGACAAGGACGACACCCGCCTGGAGCTCGTGCGCAAGCGGGCGCAGGAGGCCGGCTGCACGACCGCGTATCTCGCCATGATCGGCGGGCAGGACGAGCTCGTCTTCGACGGGGACTCGATCGTGGTCGACCGGGACGGCGACGTCGTCGCGCGGGCCCCGCAGTTCGCCGAGGGGTGTGTCGTCCTCGACCTCGATCTGCCGGCCGCTGCCGCCGAACCGCCGTCGGGTGTCGTGGACGACGGGCTGCGGATCGAGCACCTCGTCCTCTCCGGGGAGCCGCTGCCCGCGTACGAGCCGGAGCTTTCCGGGGGGTACGCGGAGCGGCTCGACGACGACGAGGAGGTGTACTCGGCGCTCGTGGTGGGGCTGCGGGCGTACGCGGCGAAGAACGGTTTCCGCTCGGTGCTGATAGGGCTCTCGGGCGGCATCGACTCCGCCCTCGTCGCCGCGATAGCGTGCGACGCGCTCGGGGCACAGAACGTGTACGGAGTCTCGATGCCCTCCCAGTACTCCTCGGACCACTCCAAGGGGGACGCGGCCGAGTTGGCTCGGCGTACGGGGCTCAACTTCCGGACCGTACCGATCGAGCCGATGTTCGACGCGTACATGGGGTCGTTGGGACTCACCGGTCTCGCCGAGGAGAACCTCCAGTCGCGGCTGCGCGGCACGGCGCTGATGGCGATCTCCAACCAGGAGGGGCACATCGTGCTGGCGCCGGGGAACAAGTCCGAGCTGGCTGTGGGGTACGCGACGCTCTACGGGGACTCGGTGGGGGCGTACGGGCCCATCAAGGACGTGTACAAGACATCGGTCTTCCGGCTCGCCGAGTGGCGGAACCGGGCGGCTGCCGAGCGTGGGCAGACCCCGCCCATCCCCGAGAACTCCATCACCAAGCCGCCCAGCGCCGAGCTGCGCCCGGACCAGGTCGACACCGACTCACTGCCGGACTACGGCGTTCTGGACGCGATCCTGGAGCTCTACGTCGACCGTGACGCGGGCGCCGACGCGATCGTCGCCGCCGGGTTCGATCACGGCCTGGTCACGAAGACGCTCCGCATGGTGGACACGGCGGAGTACAAGCGGCGGCAGTACCCACCGGGCACCAAGATCTCGCGCAAGGGCTTCGGCAAGGACCGCCGGCTGCCGATCACGAACCGCTGGCGCGAGAACGTCTGACCAGTCCGGCGATGGGGCGCCCGGCGTGGACCGTCACGCGGCGCCGGTCCATGCCGTACACGACGGCCGCGCCCCCGGAGCCCCAGCACCGCGAGCCCCGCGCCCGCGGCCGCCGGCGCCATGCCGGGCATCGCGGTGCAGGCGGGAAACTCCGGACAGGCCCTACATCTTCACGCGGGCGGCGATCGGGAGATGGTCGCTGCCCGTCTCCGGCAGGGTCCACGAGGTGACCGGGGCGACGCCCTTCACCAGGATCTGGTCGATCCGCGCCATCGGGAACGAGGCCGGCCAGCTGAAGCCGAACCCACTGCCCGCCGCGCCCTGGGTGGAGCGCATCTGCGCGGTCACGGCATGGAGCGCGCGGTCGTTCATCGTGCCGTTCAGGTCGCCGAGGAGGATGACCCGCTTCAGCTTCTCGTCGGCGATGGCCGCGCCGAGCGCGTTGGCGCTCTTGTCGCGCTGTCGCGCGGTGAAGCCGGCCTCGATCTTCACCCGCACCGAGGGCAGGTGGGCGACGTACACCGCGATCCGCCCGTCCGGCGCGTCGACCGTCGCCCGCACCGCGCGCGTCCAGCCCAGCTCGATGTCGACGTCCTTGACATCGGTCAGCGGGTACTTGCTCCACAGGCCGACGGTGCCCTGCACCGAGTGGTACGCGTACGTCGCCTTCAGCGCCTCCTCGTACACCGGGACCGCCACCTCCGTCAGCTCCTCCAGGGCCACCACGTCGGCGCCGGACGCGGCCACGGCGCGGGCGGTGCCGGACGGGTTCGCGTTGTCCGCGTTGACGTTGTGCGTCGCGACGGTGAGGTCGCCGCCGCTCCCGGTCTTGTCGCCGAGCGACCCGCCGAAGAGGTTGAGCCAGACGATCGCGGGCAGCAGCACGGCGATCAGGGCTGTCGCGGACCTGCGGACCAGCGCGAGCACGAGCAGCACCGGGATGAAGACGCCCAGCCAGGGCAGGAAGGTCTCGGTGAGGCTGCCGAGGTTGCCGAGGGTGTTCGGGACCTGCGCGTGCAGCAGCATCACGAGAGCGAGGAGGATGGCGAACACGGCGAGGACAATGCCACGGCGCCAGATACGGCGATCGATGCGTACGGAGTCGACCAGGCGCCGAAGCCTGGACCCTCTGCAGTCGGACCCCCCGCCGCCATCCGTCTCCGTCATATACGCCTGCGCCATACCGTCGCCTCACAACATGCCGTACAACCATTCCCGCGCCTATGACCCTAGGGGATGATCGCGTTCGTTCTCGCCGTCCCACGACGGCCGTACTCTCACCAGGACGTACGGGCCGGCGCAGCGAGTTCCGGTTACGGGCCCGGACAGGGGCTCTGTGACGATACGCGCACATCCCCTCAGGAGGCCTTGGATGCCGGAGGAGTTGATGCCTCCACGGAGTTGATGGGTACACAGGAGCCGGTGGAGACACGGGAGTTGACCGGTCCGCGGAGCCGACACCCCGACGAGGAGCCGGGCCCACCTCACGACTCGGCGGGTCGCAGTCCCTCGAGGATCGTGTCGACGATCACTTCGGCGAGGTCGTCGGGAAGGCTGGCGTCGGGGCGCAGCGCGGTCCGTACGAGCATGGGCCCGGCGAAAAGGTCGGCGATCAGCTCGAGGTCGACGTCGGCGCGGATCTCCCCGTTCTCCTGCCCGCGGCGCAGCACCTCGGCGGTGAGCCGGCGCCGTGGCTCGACCACGTTCATGTGGTACGCCTTCCACAGTTTGGGGCTGCTCTTCATCTGAGCCAGCACGTTGTGCGCCATCGCCGACGTGCGGCTCGCCAGGCCGCGCCTGCGCAGCGACTCGAGCAGGGCGATCAGGTCATCGCGCGTGGAGGTGCCCGGCAGCCCGGGGTCGCGGGGTTCGGCGGCGCGCATGACGTCGCAGAAGAGCTCCTCGCGGCCACTCCAGCGGCGGTAGATGGTGGCCTTGCCCACACCGGCGGTGCGGGCGACCCGCTCTATGGAGATCTCCGCGAGCGGAACGCCGTCCTCCAGGAGTTCCATGACGCCCTCGATGATGGAACGCTCCACGCTCTCGCTGCGCGGCCGCCCCCTGACAGGCCCGCGCCCGGCCTCCTGCTCAGCGATGTCCACGTCCACGCCAACTCCGTTCGTTCACCGCCCTATACGGACCCGATCCTCTCAGCGCTCGGCGCTCACCAGCTCTGTCCCCTTGCCCTGCCGGCCCTGCGGGGTCGGGTTTCGGCCGGGCAGGAACAGCGCCACGACCACGGCACCGACGACGGCGACCACCGCTCCGCACAGGGCCGTGACATGCATGGCGTGCAGGAAGGCGTCGTTCGCCGGATCGACGAGGGCCCTGCCCTGGGGCCCGAGTTTCGCGGCGGCGGCGAGCGTGGCCTCGATGGATTCGCCCGCGGTGTGCCTGAGGCCGGCGGGCACCGGGGCGAGCTTGTCCTCGATGCCCGAGCGGTATGCCGCGGAGAGGACCGAGCCGAGTACGGCGATGCCCAGCGCGCCGCCGACCTGGCGGAAGGTGTTACTGAGCGCGGAGGCGGAACCGGCCTTCTCACGGGGCAGGGCCTGCATGATCACCACGCTGGTGGGGGTCATGACGTGCGCCATCCCGAGGCCCATCAGGAAGAAGATGACTTCCAGGATCCCGATCGGGGTATCCGCCTCGAGTGTGGCGAAAGCGGCCAGCGTCGCAGCGAGGGTGAGCATGCCCGCGGTGGTCGTGGCCTTGTTGCCGAAGCGGTCGACGGCCAGCCGGGCCCGCGGCGCGAAGATGAGCTGCGCGGCGGCCAGCGGCAGCATCAGCAGGCCGGTCTGCAAAGGCGTGTAGCCGCGCACCGTCTGTGTGTAGAAGACGGCGAAGAAGGTCACGCCCATCAGGGCGAAGAAGACCAGCGCGATGGCGCCCATCGCCGCCGAGAAGACCCGGTTCCTGAAGTACGTGACGTCTATGGACGGGTGGTCGCTGCGCTTCTCGTACCAGACGAAGCCGACGAGTACGGCGAGTCCGGCTCCCATGGTCGCCAGCACCGTGGCGTCGGTGAAGTCGGCGAGCTGGCCGCCCTTGATGATGCCGTACACGAGCAGCACGAGCCCGACGACGGACAGCACCACTCCCACCGGGTCGATCCGGCCGGGCCTGGGATCGCGGGAGTCCGGAACCAGCACCGTCATCAACGCGACCGCGATGATCACGATCGGCACGTTGACGAGGAAGACGGACCCCCACCAGAAGTGATCGAGAAGCGCCCCTCCCGTGATGGGCCCTATGGCGATGGCGAGCCCGACGCCGCCCGCCCAGACACCGATGGCCTTCGGCTGCTCGTCCCGGTCGAAGACGTTCATGAGGACCGCGAGGGTGGCGGGCATCACGAAGGCGGCACCGAGGCCCATCAGGGCTCGGAACACGATGAGCTGCTCCGGTGAGCCGGAGAAGGCGGCGAGCGCCGAGCCGGCCCCGAACACCGCGAGCCCGCCGAGCAGCACCTTCTTGCGCCCGAGACGGTCGCCGAGCAGACCTGCCGTGAACAGCAGCCCTGCGAAGACGAGCGTGTAGGCGTTGATGGCCCACTCGAGCTCACTCTGCGTGGCTCCCAGGCCGTTCGGAGCCGGAGTCGAGATCGTCTTGATCGCAACGTTCAGGATCGAGTTGTCGAGCACCACGATCAACAGGCTCAGCATCAGTACGCCGAGGATCAACCAGCGACGCCGGTGCACGGCTTCCGGGATACGGGAGTCAGGAGCGGCCGGAGTAGTCATAGGCCCGAGCCTAGACCACATAACGATACGAGACGGTATCGTATTGAAATACTTTACCGAGACCTTACGCGGCGGGGCGGGAGTCGTGGTGTGAGGCCGTGGCGGGACCCCCTAGCCGTTCGGTGGCACGAGGTGCCACCATGGGAGTGGTCCGGGGACGCCGTCAGGGCGCCTCGAGATGACAGAAGGAGCCGTTGCGATGACGCAGCTCTCGGCTGCCCACAAGACCCTCGACAGCGGTAGGGCGCTGTACGGCGGGAAGGGCACCCGTCGCATCACTGTCCGCGACATCACCGCCGCCAGGGAACGCGGCGAGAAGTGGCCCATGCTCACCGCGTACGACGCGATGACCGCGTCCGTCTTCGACGAGGCCGGGATCCCGGTCATGCTCGTCGGCGACTCGGCGGGCAACTGCCACCTGGGGTACGAGACGACGGTGCCCGTCACGCTCGACGAAATGACCATGCTGTCGGCCGCGGTCGTACGCGGTACGCGGCGTGCCCTGATCGTCGGTGACCTGCCCTTCGGGTCGTACCAGGAGGGGCCGGTCCAGGCCCTGCGCTCGGCCACCCGCCTCGTGAAGGAGGCGGGCGTGGGGGCCGTCAAGCTGGAGGGCGGCGAACGTTCGCACCGACAGATCGAGTTGCTGGTCGAGTCCGGCATCCCGGTCATGGCCCATGTCGGCCCGACCCCGCAGTCCGTGAACTCCATGGGCTACCGCGTCCAGGGCCGCGGCGAGGAGGCCGCCCAGCAGCTCCTCCGTGACGCCAAGGCCGTGCAGGACGCCGGGGCGTTCGCGGTCGTCCTCGAACTCGTGCCGGCCGAGCTCGCCGCGGAGGTCACGCGTGTCCTCCACATCCCGACGGTCGGCATCGGGGCCGGGCCCGACACCGATGCGCAGGTCCTCGTCTGGACGGACATGCTCGGGCTGACGGGTGGGAAAACGCCGCGGTTCGTCAAGCAGTACGCGGACCTCCGGTCGGTCATGGGGTCTGCCGCCAAGGCGTTTGCCGAGGACGTCGTCGGCGGAACGTTCCCCCAGGAGGAGCACTCCGTCCACTGAGCCATCCCGGCACCACCGACAGCCCGCCGATCTTCCCCCGTCGGCGGGCTGTCCCTCTTGTGCGGCCGCCCTCACGCGACGGAGCCGCACAGTCCACAGCCCCGCGCCCCGGGGTGGGGCGCGCCCCACCCGCCCGCCGTCGCCCGTCCATGGGAGGGGCCGTGTGCCGGCACGTCATCGCCCGTCGCTTACGGCTCCGCCCGGGAAACCCTGCCCCTCGATTCCCTTGACGCTCCGACCGGGACGGGGCGGCGCCGCCGCCGGGACGGGGCGGCGGCCCGCCGCCACACCTTCTCCGGAACTCACAGCCGACCGCGAGACCTTTCTGGCCACGCCCAGGTACTGTCGGGCACGCCCCTCGCATGAACCTCGTCGCACGTACTCCAGGGAGCCCCCCGAATGACCACCGCCCTCACCCGCCGCAGTGACCGGCGGATCAGCCCCGTCTTCCTCGGGATCGTGGCCGTCATGGCGATCACGGGCTGGGCCACCTGGACCGGCTTCCCCGAGCAGCCCGGTGTGGCGGTCTTCCTGTTCGTGACGGCGGCCTGGGTGGTCTCGCTCTGTCTGCATGAGTACGCACACGCCCGCACAGCGCTGCACGGCGGTGACATAACCATCGGGGCGAAGGGCTACTTGAGCCTGAACCCCCTCGCGTATACCCACGCCCTGCTCAGCATCGTCCTGCCGGTCCTCTTCGTGATCATGGGTGGCATCGGTCTGCCGGGCGGCGCGGTGTTCATCGAGCGCAGCCGTATCCAGGGGCGTTGGAAGCACAGCCTGATCTCGGCGGCCGGACCGCTGACCAACGTCCTGTTCGCCGTGGTGTGCACGGCCCCGTTCTGGCTGGACGCGCTGGACGGGGTGCCGGCGGAGTTCCAGTTCGCGCTCGCGTTCCTGGCCCTGCTCCAGGTCACGGCGGCCATCCTGAACTTTCTGCCCGTCCCCGGCCTGGACGGCTACGGCGTGATCGAGCCCTGGCTGTCGTACCGGATCCGTCGCCAGGTGGAGCCGTTCGCACCGTTCGGGCTGCTGGCCGTGTTCGCCGTCCTGTGGATCCCGGAGGTGAACGGCGTGTTCTTCGACGCGGTCGACGCGATGCTGCGCGGCTTGGGGATCGACGAGATCCGGACGTACTGCGGCCACAACCTCTACCGCTTCTGGACGGAGACCGACGCGTTCTGCTCCGTCAGCCAGTGACCGATCCCGTGTCCGGGGCACCCCGCGTTTTTCCGCGCCGCAGGTAGTACCACGTCATGTTCGACGACAGCCCGGCCAGCAGCACCCACACGATCCCCAGCCAGCTGCCCCGGACGAAGGAGACGACGGCCGCGGCGACGGAGAGGACGCAGAAGACGAGGGCGTAGAGGGCAAGTCGCCGAGCCGGGTCGGACGGGGGCAAGAGGGGCATGGGGTCGGCTCCTGTAGGGGGACACGGCTTTTGTCGATGATCGGTTGGGGCGCTGCTTTGCCACCAGTGTCCCCCATATCTCCTTGGCGCCCGGAGCGCGCCCCTGCACGTCGGCTACAGGTCGGTCAGGCGCAGGCCCACGTGGGCCTTGTAGCGGCGGTTCACGGCGATCAGATTCGCGACCAGTGACTCCACCTGGTGGGCGTTGCGCAGCCGCCCGGAGAAGATTCCGCGCATGCCCGGAATCCGACCGGCCAGCGCCTGCACGATCTCGACGTCCGCCCGGACCTCGCCGAGCACCATCACGTCGGTGTCGATCTCCTCGATCTCCGGGTCCTGCAGCAGTACCGCCGACAGATGGTGAAACGCGGCGGTCACCCGCGAGCCCGGCAGCAGGGCCGCGGCCTGCTCGGCGGCGCTGCCCTCCTCCGGCTTCAGCGCGTACGCGCCCTTCTTGTCGAAACCGAGCGGATTGACACAGTCGACGACGAGCTTCCCGCTCAGCTCGGCCCTGAGCGACTCCAGCGTCCTGCCGTGCCCTTCCCACGGCACCGCCACGATCACGATGTCGCTGCGCCGCGCGCACTCGGCGTTGCCGGCGCCCTCGACGCCGTACCCGATCTCGTCCGCGGCGGCCCGTGCCCGCTCCGCGGCCCGCGATCCGATGACCACCTTCTGTCCGGACCGGGCCAGCCGGTAGGCGAGGCCCCTGCCCTGCGGGCCGGTGCCGCCGAGCACGCCCACGACGAGCCCGGACACGTCGGGCAGGTCCCAGGGGTCCTTGGCCGGAGCCTTGCCAGGGGCGGGGTCGACCTTCTGTGCACTGTCGGTAGAGGTCATAGGCCGACTTTACGTCCGCACGGACCGACCGCAGAGACTCTGACCACCGTCCTCGCAGTCGGCGTCGGCGCGGGTGCCGGGGGCGGGCGAGTCGTTGGGTGTTCAGGTAGAGGCGGCCGTCGGGGAGTTCGGCGGCAAACGTCTCGTTCAGGTTGAGGTCTGGGGAGACGGCCGCCTTCTCGCCCACGCCGGGCGAATTCAGGGTGAACTCCGCCTGACACGTCGCCGGCGGCGCCCCGCCAGGGGCGGGGGCCGTGACACCACGCCGCGCGGTGTCACGGCCCCGAACGGCCCCCGGATCAGTCGTCGTCCGAGCTCCGCGCAGCCGAGTCGTGCCAGCGGGGATCGCTCTCCCACTCCAGATTCCGCTCGCGGGCGATTTCCATCGCGTTCTGCGCCTCGCCCCGGGACGCGTACGGGCCGAAGCGGTCCTTCGCCGGGCACTCGGGGCCCTCCTCGACCTTCTTGTGCTCCAGGCAGTAGTACCACTCGCCCGGCTTTCCGACCGTCCGCTTCTTGAACAGGGCCATGACTCAAGGCTCCTTTCGCCAACGACATCGTCCCCCACACGCGCTGGTTAAACTCGCTGTCATGTCTGGCCAGTCGCTGCTCGTACCAGGGGAGCTCTCTCCCACCCGTTCCGTCCCGGGAAGCATCAGGCGTCCCGAGTACGTGGGCAGGTCCGCTCCCACGCCGTACACCGGACCGGAGGTCCAGACCTCCGAGACGATCGAGGCCATGCGGATCGCCGGGCGGATCGCCGCGCGGGCGATGGCCGAGGCCGCGAAGCTCATCGTCCCCGGCGTCACCACGGACGAGTTGGACCGGGTCGCCCACACGTACATGTGCGACCACGGGGCCTATCCCTCCACCCTCGGCTACCGCGGGTTCCCCAAGTCGCTGTGCACCTCGATCAACGAGGTCATCTGCCACGGCATCCCGGACTCCACGGTCCTGCGGGACGGCGACATCATCAATCTCGACGTGACCGCCTACATCGGCGGGGTGCACGGCGACAACAACGCGACCTATTTCGTCGGCGACATCGACGACGAGAGCAAGCTGCTCGTCGAACGCACCCGGGAAGCCCTCGCCCGCGCCGTCAAAGCCGTCAAGCCGGGGCGGCAGATCAACATCATCGGGCGGGTCATCGAGTCGTACGCGAAGAGGTTCGGGTACGGGGTCGTGCGGGACTTCACGGGGCACGGGATCAACTCGTCGTTCCACTCCGGGCTGATCATCCCGCACTACGACAGCCCGCACGCGACCACCGTCATCAAGCCCGGGATGACCTTCACCATCGAGCCGATGCTCACGCTCGGCACCCATGAGTACGACATGTGGGACGACGGGTGGACGGTCGTGACGAAGGATCGGAAGCGGACCGCTCAGTTCGAGCACACGCTGGTCGTCACCGACAGTGGTGCCGAGGTGCTCACACTGCCGTAGCCGCGCCCGCCGCGGCAGACCGGGCTCGTCTCCAACGCTCCCCCTCAGCCCGTCTCGGCCACAGTGCCCCAGCCCGCCGAGGCCGTACAGAGGGCCTCGGCGGGCTCAGCGTTCCAGAAACACCCGGCCGCCCACCTCGACCCATCCCTCCGGCTGCGGTGCCGTCAGGATCTGGGAACCCACGCCCTGGACGATGTTCAGGGCGCGGCCCAGCTGGTGCGTGAGCAGCAGCGCCGCCGCGCCCGTCGCCTCATCCTCGTCAATGGCGTCGTCACGGCCGGGGAAGGCCCGCGCGCGGACGCGGCCCGCCGCCTCGTCCTCCCATGCCCAGGCGTAGATCCCTCCCCAGACTTCGTCCGGGGGGAGGTCCATCTCGCTACGCTCGCCGGCGCGCGGTACGGGGAGGGCGTCGACCTCGGCCGCGGAGCCGTACCGGCGCAGGGTGCGCGGCAAAGCCCACTCGGGCCGCGCCTCGATCCAGCTGAACTCCCCGTCGAGCCGGGCCCCCACCACTCCGGCGGGCGTGACGAGTTCGGGCACGTCGAGCAGCCATGCCGTACCCACGCAGGAGTGTCCGGCGAAAGGCAGCCGCAGGGTGGGCGTGTAGATGTCGATGACCCCGCGCTCCGGGTCGTCCACGAACACGGTCTCACTGAACCCGAGCTTGCCCGCGCACATCTGCCGGTCGCTCCGCTCGGGCAGCATCGAGCCGTCGCGGACGACGCCCAGCTGGTTGCCGTATCCCGCGCCGGGCCCGCAGAAGACACGCAACACGTCGTAGTCAGTCACGCGGGCATTGAAACACCTCACGACGTGGTGATCGTTGCGCCGGGCGGGCCGCGGCCGACGGCCGCCGACCGAGGTCTTCACCGACCCGCTGCTCTCGGACGTCTACCGGCAACCGGTCGAGGTCTTCCCCCACCCGCGCACCGGTGATGTCCTCATGACTCCCCGCCAGGGTTCTTGATCCGTGCTTGACCGTTTCATGGGGCTCTGATTGAACCATCGTGATGGGGCCGTGACGGGGCCGTGCTCCTGCGCCCTCGATGAGAGCTGAATCACTGGAAGGCCGGGTGGCGCCGAGGTAAGCCTCAGCTAAGTTAGGTCCGCCTCACCTCGGAATCCTCGTCTCCCCCGTGTACCTGTGAACCTTCCTGGAGCCCCTATGCGAGCCGTCCGTCTCTCCGTCGTCACCGCCGCCGCCACCGCGGCGACGCTGGCCGCCGTCACGGGCTGCACCGAGAAGAGCGCCGCCGAGAGCGACGACCACGTCATCGCGGTGACCGCCACCGACACCACGTGCGAGGTGTCCAAAAAGCAGTTCCCGGCCGGCCACCTCGAGATCGACGTGGACAACAAGGGCTCCAAGGTCACCGAGGTCTATCTGCTCTTCCCGGACAACCGGATCGTCACCGAACGCGAGAACATCGGACCGGGCACCAGCCAGAAGGTCACCGCCGAGGTGAAGGCGGGCGACTACCGGATCGCCTGCAAGCCCGGTATGAAGGGCAAGGGCATCCGCCAGGACGTCACGGCCACCGGCACCGGCAAGGTCGCCCAGCGCGACCCGCGCCTGGACAAGGCCGTCGCCGACTACCGCGCCTACGCGCAGAAGCAGGCCGACGGCACGCTGCCCAAGGCGGAGGTCTTCGCGGCGGCGGTCAAGGACGGCGACATCGAGGCCGCGAAGAAGGCGTACGCCGACTCGCGCATCGGCTGGGAGCGCACCGAGCCGGTCGCCGAGTCCTTCGGTGACATCGACCCGAAGGTCGACCTGCGCGAGGACGGTCTGGAGGCCGGCCAGGACCCGGAGAGGGACTGGACCGGCTGGCACCGTCTGGAGCGGTCCCTGTGGCAGGACAAGAAGCTCACCGACCGCGACTCCGAGCTCGCCGACCAGCTGATCACCGACCTGAAGGACTGGCAGAAGCGGGTCGGCAAGGCCGAGATCACGCCGACCTCGATGGCCAACGGGGCCAAGGAGTTGCTGGACGAGGTCGCCACCGGCAAGGTCACCGGCGAGGAGGAGCGTTACTCGCACACCGACTTGGTCGACTTCAAGGCGAACGTCGAGGGCGCCGAGAAGTCGTACGAGCTGCTGAAGCCGGTCGCCTCGGAGAACGACGCGGCACTCACGAAGGAGCTCGACAAGCAGTTCGCTGCGCTGAACACGCTGCTCGACAAGTACCGCGCGGACAAGGGCTCCTACGAGTTCACCTCGTACGACAAGGTCGGCAAGGCCGACCGCAAGGAGCTCTTGGACGCGGTCAACGCGCTCGCCGAGCCGCTGTCCAAGCTCGCCGCCGCTGTCGTGAAGTAAGAGGGGCCACCATGACGGACACCACGGGCACCACTGAAACCAGGGAATCCACGAAATCCACGGACTCCACGGACTCCATGGAAATCACCGCCGAGATCTCCCGTCTCCCGTCGAGGCGTTCGCTGATCGGCTGGGGAGGCGCCGGGCTCGCGCTCGGGGCCGCCGCGGCCGGCGGTGCGGTGGCGATGACCCGTACGGGCGACGACGCCGGGCCGACCGCCGCCGAGTCGGGCGCCGCCATCGCCTTCCACGGCACGCACCAGGCGGGCATCTCCACACCCGTCCAGGACCGGCTGCACTTCGCCGCCTTCGACGTGAAGACCGAGGACCGCGCCGAGTTCGTCCAACTGCTGAAGGACTGGACGGCGGGCGCGCGCCGGATGACGGCCGGGCACACGGTCGGCGAGGGCGCGTACGGCGGTCTGGCCGAGGCGCCGCCGGACGACACCGGCGAGGC
>CAMLJW010000006.1 GCA_946480485.1 uncultured Streptomyces sp.
TCCGCGATCTGCGACGCGCTGGACGTACGGATGTCCGAGCTCATGCGAGAAGTGAGCGACGAGCTCGCGCTCGCCGAGTTGGCCCGGTCGGCAGCGGTCACTCAGCCTGTGCCCACGCCGGTACGCCCGAGGCTCAATTCCGTGTCGGTGACCGGTGTGCCACCGGAACGAGTGACGATCAAGGCGCCTGCCGAGGCGGTCGACGTGGTCGCCGCCTGACGATTGCGTGCGTGCGGTCATGAGCGTGTGCTCATGGCGTGCGGCTATGCGCCTGTGACCCTGAACTGAGAACTGTGTGAGAGCCCCGGCCAGGGGATTCTCCGGGGAGACCTGGAGGTCAGGTCGGGGTTTTTGCGTTTCTGCTGGCGCGGCGGGGCTCTCGTTTTGTGTTTTGTCTCTTTTGCTCAGTTTGCTGGCGTGTCTCGCTGTGGCCATGGTGGGAGGGGCGTGCGGAGAGGACCGGTGGCGTGGTTGGTGCGCTTGTGCGTCGGGTGTGCCCGGTCCGCTTCGTTGAGGTTGGTGCGACATCCCGGCGGGTGACGGTGGCGGTCTGGCTTCGGTTGGTGGGTTGGAGGTGGCCCCATGGCGGGGCGTGCAGCGGGAACAGGGCGGTGGGGACTGGCTCTGGGCGGCGGGGTGCTGTGGTGGTGGGGCGCGACGCGGTTGGTGTTGGCGCCGGACGCGGGCCTGCTGGAGGCGGCGGTCATGGCAGGCGGGTGGGGGCTGAGTCTGCTCCCTGTTCACTGCGCGCCGAGGGCGCGGGTCGTGCGGGTGTCCGGCTCGGATCCGTGGGCGGGCGGCTCGGATCCGTGAGGGCGGGCGAGGCGGGCCCTCGTCTACGACCCGGCGTTCCTGAAGCGGTGCGCACAATCCGTGACAAGGGGTGGCGGTTCGCCCACAACGGGTTCGTGTTCTCGCACGGCGTGACCCGGACACGGGGCTGCCCCGGGGCTCGTTGCTGGGCCACGGTGCTGGCCTCCCTGGCCTGGTGGCGCTTCCCGGCGAGGACCGCCAGGCCCACCGCTACGGCCTACCGCATGGTCACCCGCGCAGTTCCCCGGGCGTGAGGCCCCCGGCCGGTCTGCGGCGGACAGCCGCCGCCCGGCCCGTCCGGCTGTCTCTCTGCGGTCCGACCGGGTTCAGGGTCGCCAGCCGGGTGGCGAGGGCCAGTGCGAGAAGCGAGAGTACGGGGAAGGTGGTCACGGTCTGGCCAGAAGGCGGCGGGCAGTTTGAGCCGGGGATGCGCAGCCGGCCGAAGCCGAGGATGTTCCCGGGGTGCGGGGGTGGAGTCGACGGTCTTGTTGTTGTCCCTGGCGCACAAAACCGCGCAGGCGCGGCCGATACCGCTTACGGCGCCGGTGACGAAAGTGGTGCGTCCGGTGAGGTCGTACGCCGTGACGGCGTGAAGGACGGTACGAAAGTGACTGAGGGGTCGTCAATTAGGACTTGTCCTGCCGATCAATGGACTGCTCCATGTCCGGGTCGTTGGTGTGGACATGGGGCGGGGTGATCTGAGTGATGCCGAGTGGGAACGGCTGCGGCCGTTCCTGCCGGTCAGCAGGTCCAGGCCGCAGCCGACGCGGCGGGTGAGATCGACTGGGACATTTCGGTGGACTCCACGATCGTGCGGGCCCACCAGCACGCCGCCGGCGCTCGCACCGAACCGCCGCCTGCGCCAAAGGGGGATGCGGCGGCAGAACACCAGGTCGAAACCGTGTGGCAGAGCCTCGTCGCCCGCCTGGTGGAGGTGGTGCGGGAGGCGAGGGTCTGGGCCGCTCGCGGGGCGGGTTCACCAGCAAGCTCCACCTGAGCGCGGACGGTCGCTGCCGCCCGCTGTCCCTGATCGTCACGCCGGGGCAGCGAGCGGATTGCACCCAGTTCACAGGCGTGCTGGAGAAGATCCGAGTGCCGCGGATCGGACCGGGCGGGCCACGCAGGAAGCCCGACAGCCTGGCGGCCGACAGGGCATACAGCAACAGGCCCTGCCGCGAATACCTACGACGGCGGGGCATCCGGCACACCATCCCGGAGAAGAGTGACAGCCAGGCCGCCCGCCTGCGTAAAGGCTCACGCGGCGGACAGCCGCCGGCCTTCGATGAGGAGCGGTACAAGCAGCGCAACACCGTCGAACGGGCGATCAACCGCCTGAAGCAGTTTCGCGCTGTCGCCACTCGCTACGACAAGCGCGGATACGTCTTCCTCGGCACCGCGACGACGGCAGCCCTCGCGATCTGGCTCCGGACCTGACCGGGCCTACTCATCGGTGATGGGGTACATGTCGGCATAGGGGTCCGGCTCGCCGGTATGCGGGTCCAGTCCGGCGACAAGCCGTCGACGTTGCTCGCGCCAGCTGACGAAGGTGTCTGTCCGTTTCCAGAGCGACGCATCGCCAAGTGGGCAGGGGGCGAACCGGCCCAGCATCATGCGGGTGATGAACTGGACCATGCCGCAGTCGAACAAGGCCCAAGGCGACTCGCCCCACGAGTGGTGCCGGCGCCAGGCTACGACAGGCCACTTGTCCGGATCAGGGTCGTTCATGAGCCAAGCCATCTCGTTGGCATTCATGCCAGAGCCCCAGGGCAGAACGGCATCGGCACCGAGCGTCACGCCCGGGGGACCTGAGTCCTCGTCCCAGAGCCCGCGCAGGCCGACTGCCATGCTTCCGATGTGACACTCTTCCCACCCGCGCACATCACTGGGGAGTGGAGGCAGAATGACGAGCTTCCCGATATCGCCCACGCCGTACGTGTCCAGCAGAGCCTTGTAGTCGCTCGGCAGCTTGGTGCCTAGCGCGACTTCGGCCGCGGTCCAGTCAATCCGCTCGCCGCCTGCCAAGTCTGCCGGCACAAGGTCGAGCAATACGGCCACATCGGGATGAATACCCTTATGGTGAGATCCTCTTGAGGTCATGGCCAGCAACCCTAGTTGTGTGGGCTGACACCGTTGCTCTGGGTAGCCAGTCTGCGGAGACCTGCCAACCTGTTCGACATGGATAGCCCAGACTGTAACCACCGAACGCAGCGGGTGAGACCTAGGTACTGACACCTCAGCAACCATCCCAGCGGGTCCCGCCAGCCACGCCCCACAGGTAGAGCATGCTGCCGGTCTCGTTGCTCACGATCGTTTCAACCAGCCAGCACCCTCTCCAGCATGATCGGCCGGACAAGTCCTATTTGGATGGGACAGGCCGCGCCTGAGGGGCCGGGCCCGACTGACACGTCGGGCACCAGTAGGTGGGGCGCCCGCGTGAACCGTCGCCCTGGTTCGCGCAACGGGTCGGAGTGCGGCAGCGCAGACAGGGGCGCGGTGCGCGACCGTACACGTAGTGGTTCTGGTCGCGGTGGCCGGTGGTGCTGCGGATCGGGCGGTCACGGTTGGCTTCCAGGAGTCTTTTGGCCAGGGTGGGCAGCTGGGCGGCGCGTTCGGCGGGGAGTTCGCCGACGGGCAGCCATGGGGTGACCCGGAGGAGGAAGCAGAGTTCGCTCTTGTAGACGTTTCCGATGCCAGCGAGGTTGCGCTGGTCCAGGAGGGCCTCACCGAGGGGGCGGGCCGGGGCGCGCAGGAGGTTCTCCAGGGCCTTGCCGGGGTCCCAGTCCGGCCCGAGGAGGTCAGGGCCGAGGTGGCCAACGGCAGGGTGTTCGTCGGTGGTACGGAGCAGCTCCAGTACAGGGAGCCGGTAGCCGACGGCTGTGCGCTCCGCGGTACCGAGGATCGCGCGGATCTGGTGACCGGGGCCGCCCCTCCAGTGTTCGCCTGGTGCGTACACCTTCCAGGAGCCGTCCATCTGCAGATGCGAGTGCAGCGTCAGTCCGCCCTCGATGCGGGTGAGCAGGTGCTTTCCGCGCGGAGTGACGTCCAGGACGATGCGCCCGGTGAGGTCGGCCGTGGCGTACTTGGGCACCCGGAGATCGGACCGGATGAGCACGCGGCCCGAGAGGGCGGTGTGCAGGCGCCGGGCGGTCTGCCAGACGGTGTCTCCTTCGGGCATGGGTCCAGGGTGGCATGGGGCGGGTGCCGGGTGCCGGGTGCCGGGTGAAGGTGGGGGCACGGGCCGGCGTTTTGTGCCGGAGGCGGGGCCAGTGCCGGGGCTGGAGTCTGTTCTATCCCGGGTGCGGCCCTTCCGGGTGCGGCTCCTCGCGGAGGCGTAGGTGTGGCCGCCCCGGCGAGGTTTATGCGCGCAGGCGTAGGCCCCGCGGGGTCGCGTGGAAGCCGGCTCCCTCCAGCAGCGCGCCGAAGGGGGATGTCAGGGCCGAGGCGCCGTTCACACGCTCCGCCGTGACCGTGCCGAGTGAACCCGCGCGGGCCGCCGCGGAGAGCGCCTCGGCGGCTATGCGCAGGCGTGGGTCGTCCAGCGGTGTGTCGTCCGCAGTGGAGGGCCAGGCCAGGAGTGTCTTGCCGCCGCGCTCCATATACAGGGTCAGCTCGCCGTCGACCAGCACGACGAGGGAGCCCGCTTTGCGGCCGGGTTTGTGGCCCGCTCCGGTCGGGGGTTCCGGCCAGGGGAGGGCAGCGCCGTACGCGTTCGCAGGGTCGGCGGCGGCAAGGACGACGGCACGGGTGGCGTTGCCGAGGGTAGGGCGGCGACCGGAGGCGGGGCTGCCCGGCAAGCCGGTTTCGGTGCCGTCGGTGAACGAGTCTGCGAAGCCCGGTGTGGTGGGGTCCGAGAACCCAGGTGCCGGCGCGCCCGGGAACCCCGGCTCGGGCAGGACCTCGCCCCGCTCGCGGGCATTGGCCGCCGCGCGCAGCCGGTCCACCGCGCCGTCCATGGCGAACTGCGCGGCACCGAGCCCCTCCACCACATAGCCACGGCGGGCCTGACCGCTCTCCTCGAAGGCGGACAGGATGCGGTACGTCGCTGAGAAGCCGCCCTCGACGCCCTCCGCGGCGACCGCGCCACGGGTGACCACTCCGTGCCGGTCGAGCAGGGCGCGGGCCAGGGCGTGGGCGCGCATGGTGGGGTCGGGCTCGCGGTCGGGGAGCAGCGACCAGCGGCCCGCGACGGTGGGCGGGCCGGTCCGGGAGGCGGGGCGGGCGGCGGCCGTCACAGTGCCGTACCTCCCGCGCGGCACCGTGCGCTTCGCACGATGGGCGGTGGCGCCCGTGGTGCGGCCCGAGCCCAGGAGGGAGCGCATCGGGGCGAGTGTGTCGTTCGTCAGTCGGCCCGACCAGGCCAGGTCCCAGAGTGCGTCGGCGAGCTGGGGGTCGCCGGCGTCGGGATGTGTGGTGGCGCGGATCTGATCGGCGATCTGGCGGAAGAAGAGGCCGTAGCCCCCGGAGAGGGCGTCCAGGACCGACTGGTGGAGCGCGGTGAGTTCCAGAGGATGCGGGGGCGGCAGCAGCAAGGGAGCCGCGTCCGCGAGATACAGGGACACCCAGCCGTCCTTGCCGGGCAGTGCGCCCGCTCCGGCCCACACCACCTCGCCGGCGGCGGTCAGCTCGTCGAGCATTGCCGGAGCGTAGTGCGCGACACGGGACGGCAGGACCAGCTTCTCAAGGGCGGACGCGGGCACCGAGGCGCCCTGCAACTGCTCGATGGCGCGTACGAGGCCGTCGATGCCGCGCAGCCCGTGCCCGCCACCCAGATGCTGCCACTGCGGCAGGAACTGGGCGAGCGCGGCGGGTGGCACCGGCTCCAGCTCATGGCGCAGCGCGGCGAGCGAACGGCGCCGCAGCCTGCGCAGCACCGCCGCGTCGCACCACTCCTGGCCGATCCCCGCCGGGTGGAACTCTCCTTGCACGACACGGCCGCCCGCGGCGAGTCGCTGCAGGGCGCCCTCAATGACCGCCGTGCCGAGACCGAAGCGTGCCGCCGCCGTGGTCGAGGTGAACGGGCCGTGGGTGCGCGCATACCGAGCGAGAAGGTCGCCCAGGGGATCCTTGACCGGATCGGTGAAGGCTTCCGGGACGCCGACGGGCAGCGCTGTGCCCAGCGCGTCGCGCAGGCGGCCCGCGTCCTCGATCGCCGCCCAGTGGTCGGCGCCGGCGATCCGGACCCTGATGGCGCGGCGGGACGAGGCCAGCTCGCGGGCCCAGTCCGGTTCGGCGCCGCGCTCGGTCAGGTCGGCATCCGTGAGCGGACCGAGCAGGCGCAGCAGGTCCGCGACGCTTTCGACGTCCTTGGCGCGGCGGTCCTCGGTGAGCCACTGGAGCTCGCGCTCCAGCTCCATCAGGACGTCGGCGTCCAGCAGCTCGCGCAACTCCGCCTGGCCGAGGAGTTCGGCAAGGAGACGGGAGTCCAGCGACAGGGCCGCGGCGCGTCGCTCGGCGAGCGGGGAATCGCCCTCGTACAGGAACTGAGCGACGTATCCGAACAGCAGTGACCGCGCGAACGGTGACGGCTCCGCTGTCGTGACCTCGACGAGCCGCACCTTGCGGGACTCGAGGTCGCCCATGAGCTCCGCGAGACCGGGGACGTCGAAGACGTCCCGGAGGCATTCGCGGACCGCTTCCAGGACGATGGGGAAGGAGCCGAACTCGCTCGCCACCTGGAGCAGTTGGGCGGCGCGCTGGCGCTGCTGCCACAGCGGGGTGCGCTTGCCGGGGTTGCGGCGCGGCAGCAGCAGGGCGCGGGCGGCGCACTCGCGGAAGCGGGACGCGAACAGCGCAGAGCCGCCGACCTGATCGGTGACGATCTGGCCGACCTCGCCCTTGTCGAAGGCGACGTCCGCCGCGCCGATGGGGGACTGTTCCGGGTCGTACTCCGTCCCCATCGTCATGGGTTCCTGGTCGAGCAGGTCCAGGCCCATCAGGTCGGCGTCCGGGAGGCGCAGCACGATGCCGTCGTCGGCGTGCATGACCTGGGCGTCCATGCCGTACCGCTCGGAGAGGCGGGCGCCCAGCGCGAGGGCCCACGGGGCGTGGACCTGGGCGCCGAAGGGGGAGTGCACGACGACTCGCCAGTCGCCCAGCTCGTCGCGGAACCGCTCGACGACGATGGTGCGGTCGTCCGGGACGTGACCGCAGGCCTCTCGCTGTTCCGCCAGGTAGGACAGGATGTTGTCGGCGGCCCAGGCGTCTAGGCCGGCGGCCAGCAGCCGGAGCCGGGCGTCGTCCTTGGACAGTGAGCCGACTTCCCGCAGGAACGCGCCCACCGCGCGGCCCAGTTCGAGCGGGCGGCCCAGCTGGTCGCCCTTCCAGAACGGCAGCCGGCCCGGCACGCCGGGCGCGGGCGAGACCAGGACGCGGTCGCGCGTGATGTCCTCGATGCGCCAGGAGCTGGTACCGAGCGTGAAGACATCCCCGACGCGGGATTCGTAGACCATTTCCTCGTCGAGCTCCCCGACCCGGCCGCCTCCCTTCTTCGGGTCGGAGCCGGCGAGGAACACTCCGAAGAGGCCGCGATCCGGGATCGTGCCCCCGGAGGTGACGGCGAGGCGCTGCGCGCCGGGGCGCCCGGTGACCGTCCCGGCGACACGGTCCCAGACGACGCGTGGCCGCAACTCCGCGAAGGCGTCGGACGGATAGCGGCCCGCGAGCATGTCCAGCACCGCCGTGAACGCGGACTCCGGAAGCGAGGCGAAGGGAGCGGCCCGGCGGACCGTCGCGAGCAGGTCGTCGACCTGCCAGGTGTCCAGTGCGGTCATTGCGACCAGTTGCTGGGCCAGCACGTCCAGGGGGTTGGTGGGGACTCGGAGGGATTCGATCGAACCTGTGCGCATCCGCTCGGTGACGACAGCGGACTGGACGAGGTCTCCTCGGTACTTGGGGAAGAAGACGCCCGTGGAGACCGCCCCGACCTGGTGACCCGCGCGGCCCACGCGCTGGAGCCCGGAGGCCACGGACGGTGGCGACTCGACCTGTACGACGAGGTCCACCGCGCCCATGTCGATGCCGAGTTCGAGGCTGGAGGTGGCGACCACCGCCGGCAGACGGCCCGCCTTCAGGTCCTCCTCGACCAGCGCGCGCTGCTCCTTGGAGACCGAGCCGTGATGGGCGCGCGCGATGACCGGCGGGGCACCCTGGGCCGCCCCCGAGCCGCCCATCAGCTCGGCCGGGGCATGGTGCTCCTCGAGGGGCTCGCCCGTCGCCCTCTCGTACGCGATCTCGTTGAGCCGGTTACAGAGCCGCTCCGCGAGGCGGCGTGAGTTCGCGAACACGATCGTCGAGCGATGGGCCTGGACCAGATCGACGATCCGCTCCTCGACATGCGGCCAGATCGACGGGCGCTCGGCGCCCCCTGGGGAGTCGGCGACCGGGGAGCCGCCCAACTCCCCCAGATCCTCGACCGGGACGATCACCGACAGGTCGAACTCCTTGCCGGAGGCCGGCTGGACGATCTGGACCCTGCGTCGCGGCGAGAGATAGCGGGCGACCTCGTCGACGGGACGGACCGTCGCCGACAGGCCGATGCGGCGCGCGGGCCTGGGCAGCAACGCGTCGAGCCGCTCCAGAGTCAGCGCGAGGTGGGCGCCGCGCTTGGTGCCCGCGACCGCGTGCACCTCGTCCAGGATCACCGTTTCGATACCGGTCAGCGCGTCGCGCGTGGCCGAGGTGAGCATCAGGAAGAGCGACTCCGGCGTGGTGATCAGGATGTCCGGCGGGCGTGTGGCCAGCGCGCGGCGCTCGGCTGCCGGGGTGTCTCCCGAGCGGATGCCGACCTTCACCTCGGGCTCGGGCAGCCCGAGGCGCACCGCCTCCTGCCTCATGCCGGTCAGCGGGCTGCGCAGATTCCGCTCGACGTCGACCGCCAGGGCCTTGAGCGGTGACACGTAAAGCACCCGGCAGCGCTTCCTGGGGTCGGCCGGCGGCGGAGTCGAGGCCAGCTGGTCCAGCGCGGCGAGGAACGCAGCCAGCGTCTTGCCGGAACCGGTCGGGGCGACCACGAGCACGTCCGAGCCCTCATTGATGGCCCGCCACGCCCCGGCCTGGGCGTCGGTGGGCGCGGAGAAGGCCCCCGTGAACCAGCCGCGGGTCGCGGGGGAGAAGCCATCGAGGGCGCCGTGTGCAGACCTGACCATGCCCCCATCCTGCACCCGCCCACTGACAATGGCCCGGACCTGCGGAAACGCCCTTGGGGCGATGAACAGAGCGCCGATGCTCAGGACCGCCATGGAGCGGGCCGTCGCCGGGCTCGCGCTCGTCCTCGTCCTCGGCCTCCTGCCCGTGCTGCCCGCCGGTGTCCCCGTCCTGGTGACCGCGCTTCGTGGTCCCGGCCGTCCCGTGGGCGAGGGCCGCCGCACGGGACATACGACCGTTGCGAAGCCCACCGACGATGCACTGGTGAGGACCGTTGAACATCGGGACCGCGATCGGCGTGACCGGTCTATCTGGCTAGATAATGCGTGAGGGCAGTCAGCCGACGGGCATTCCGTACGCCCGCAGGGTGCGCAGTGCCTCGATCGACACGATCGGGCGCGCCTCCAGGGCGGTGCCCGGGGCCCACTGCCGCCAGCGGATGGGCCAGCCGCCGTCCTCCTGCTGTTCGCTCGCCAGGAATTCCAAGGAGCGCGTCATCTCCTCGTCGGTGAACCACGCGCGCGCGAGTGAGCCCGGGGTCTTCGCGTAGTCGTGCGCGAAGTGGTGCTCGCTCGGTGCGTAACCGGGCGCCACCGGATACTCCTCAAGACGCTCGGGGTCCAGCGCCGCGAGCCGATGCTCGCGCACCAGGCGGCCGAGCCGGTCGGCGGCCGCCTCCGCGCGTCGGCGGTCGGGTGCGGAGTCCAGGAAGGTCACGGCAGCCTCGATCTCGTACGGATGCGACCTGTCCAGGGACTCCACCGCCTGCCAGCAGAAGTCGGTGGCTCGGAACAGCCAGGCGTGCCACACCTCGTTGCGGTGCAACAACCCCACCACGGGGCCCGTGGCGAGGAGCTCACTGGGCGGATCTTCCACGATCGGCACGAAAGGTGCCGTCGGGTAGCCGCGCTGGCTGGGATGGATCGCCGGCAGCGCGCCGTCCCGCGTCGACACGGCGGTCAGATAGCGGCACACGCGCTCCACCCGCTGCCCGCCGCAGCGCCCGATCGAGTCCAGGACACGCAGCGCGTGCCCCGTATGCAGGGGCTGGCTGACGGGACCGCGCAGATCGGGTTCGAGCGCGTGACCGTACCCCTCGTCCTCGTTGCGGTAGGCGGCCAACGCGGTCTCGACCGCGTCGGCACCGCCACCGAGGAAGTGGTACGCGAAACGCCGCTGTTCCAGCACACGCGCGGTGAGCCAGACGAAGCGCTCGACGCCTGCGAGCGGGGAGCGCGCCGGGGGCGTCGTGGGGAGTGGGCATTCTCCTGTTTCGGCCATGGTCCGACCGTAGGACGGAAAGCGTTCTCGACAAGCGGTCCGGACTCGGCCCCACTCTCAGGGCGGGATACTGGAGTCATGCGGTTGACGATCTTCTGGCAGCTGATGGCGGATCACTTCGGTAAGGAGTACGCCGACACCTTCGCGCGCGATCACGTGATGTCGGAGCTCGGCGGGCGCACGGTGCACCAGGCGCTCGATGCGGGCTGGGAGGCGAAGGACGTGTGGCGCGCGGTGTGCACAGCCGTGGACGTTCCGTACCAAAAGCGCTGACCGGGCCACGAAAGTCCGGGGACGGGGGCCGATGGTCGCAGGCGTGGGCGAGACTGGCTCCGTGGCATCGACAGACGAGTCCGCCCAGGTCGGACATCAGGCATCCCCGCTCGGCACGACGCCGCCCACGCGGCCCCCGGCCGAGGGCGCGGCCGGGAGCGCCCGCATGCCGCGCTGGCTGCCGCGCGCCATGGTGCTCGCGCTCGCTCTCGTGGCCTCTTTCCAGCTGGGCAGTTGGGCCTTCCACCAGCTGACCGGACTGCTGATCAACATCCTGATCGCGTTCTTCCTGGCACTCGCCATCGAGCCCGCGGTGAGCTGGATGGCCTCGCACGGCATGCGCAGAGGGCTGGCCACAGCGCTCATGTTCTTCGTCGTGATGATCGCGAGCGCGGGTTTCGTCACGCTGCTCGGTTCGATGCTCGCCGGACAGATCATCGACATGGTCGAGGACTTCCCGAAGTACGTCGACTCGGTGATCAGCTGGATCAACACGACCTTCCACACCGAGCTCAACCGCGTGGATATCCAGAAGGGCCTGCTCCGCTCCGACTGGCTCCGCAAGTACGTGCAGAACAGCGCGAGCGGCGTCCTGGATGTGTCCGCGCAGGTGGTGGGCGGCCTCTTCCGGCTCCTGACGATCATGCTGTTCGCGTTCTATTTCGCCGCCGACGGACCGCGGCTGCGACGCGCCCTGTGCTCCGTACTGCCGCCCGCCCGCCAGGCCGAGGTGCTGCGCGCGTGGGAGATCGCCGTCAACAAGACCGGGGGCTATATCTACTCGCGCGGCTTGATGGCGCTGATCTCGGGCCTGGCGCATTACATCCTGCTGGAGTCCCTCGGTGTGAACTACGCGCCCGTGCTCGCCGTCTGGGTGGGTCTGGTGTCGCAGTTCATACCCACCATTGGCACATATCTCGCCGGCGCTCTGCCGATGCTGATCGCCTTCACGGTCAACCCCTGGTACGCGCTGTGGGTGCTGATCTTCGTCGTGATCTACCAGCAGTTCGAGAACTATGTGCTGCAGCCCAAACTGACCGCGAAGACCGTGGACGTCCACCCGGCGGTCGCCTTCGGTTCGGTCATCGCGGGTACCGCACTGCTCGGCGCCGTTGGCGCGCTGACCGCCATCCCCGCGGTCGCGACGCTGCAGGCCTTCCTGGGGGCGTATGTGAAGCGGTACGACGTCACGGAGGACCCCCGGGTGCACGGGCATCGCGGGCGGAGCTCGGGCGCCCTCCTCGCACGCGTGGGAGGCGCATCGCGGGGGCCGAGGGCGACGCGGCCGGCCGTGGACGAGGCGGAGCGGGACTCTTCGTAGCGCTCTCCCCGCACGCCGCGCCCCACCCGTTCCGGCCGGAAGGCAGCCGGGGTGTTCAGCCGTGAACCTGCTCGCGCTGATGCCGGCGGTGGGCTTGACACTAAAATCGACCATCCATTCTCATGGGGGCTCCGGCGGGGCTCGCGACGGTGATTTCGCGGGGGAGTGCCCGAGTTATCCACAGGCCAGGCGGGCGTCGGGGCGCATTGTCAGTGGCAGGCGTTAGCGTCTTTGACGTGAAGCGATCGACTCAAGCAAACCGGGTGGAACCCATGGCAGGAACCGACCGCGAGAAGGCGCTCGACGCCGCGCTCGCACAGATTGAACGGCAATTCGGCAAGGGCGCAGTGATGCGCATGGGTGAGCGGCCGAACGAGCCCATCGACGTCATCCCCACCGGGTCGACCGCGCTCGATGTGGCTCTCGGAGTCGGCGGCCTGCCGCGCGGCCGAGTGGTGGAGGTGTACGGACCGGAATCCTCCGGTAAGACCACGCTGACCCTGCACGCCGTGGCCAACGCGCAGAAGGCGGGCGGCCAGGTCGCCTTCGTGGACGCGGAGCACGCCCTCGACCCTGAGTACGCGAAGAAGCTCGGCGTCGACATCGACAACCTGATCCTGTCGCAGCCGGACAACGGCGAGCAGGCCCTTGAAATCGTGGACATGCTGGTTCGCTCCGGCGCGCTCGACCTCATCGTCATCGACTCCGTCGCCGCTCTGGTGCCACGCGCGGAGATCGAGGGCGAGATGGGTGACTCCCACGTGGGTCTGCAGGCCCGTCTGATGAGCCAGGCCCTCCGGAAGATCACTAGCGCGCTCAACCAGTCGAAGACCACGGCGATCTTCATCAACCAGCTGCGGGAAAAGATCGGCGTGATGTTCGGGTGCTTCAACTACTCGACTCGGGTCACGCTGGCCGACGGCAGGCAGGAGAAGATCGGCAAGATCGTCAACCAGCGGATGGAGGTGGAGGTCCTCTCCTACGACCCGGACACCGACAAGATCGTCCCCCGACGTATCACCAACTGGTTTGACAACGGGAACGCCGAGCGGTTCCTGCAGTTCACCGTGGCCAAGTCCGGAAAGAACGGCAAGGCCCAGTTCGCCGCGACGGAGAACCACTTGATCCGCACTCCCGGAGGCTGGAGGGAAGCGGGTGAACTGATCGCCGGAGACCGTGTGCTCATCAGCGAAAAGAAGGTGCTGAGCGGGCAGCAGGAGCAGGTTGTCCTCGGGGCACTGATGGGCGACGGCAGCCTTTCCCCGAACAGGAGGGGCCGCACCGGAGTTCGCTTCCGTATGGGGCACGGCGCCAGGCAGGCCGAGTACCTGGACTGGAAGGTCTCGTTGCTCGGGAACATCGGATGCTCCCGGACACAGAACGAGAAAGGCGCGGTCTTCGCGGACTTCACTCCGCTTCCGGAGCTGGACGAGCTGAGGGAAGTCGTCTACCTCGGTGGAGACAAGAAGCACATCACCTGGGAGCACCTCAAGGCGCTGACTCCGCTGGCTCTGGCCGTCTGGTACATGGATGACGGTTGCTTTACGGTGCGCTCTCAGGGGCTTCAGGAGCGTACGGAAGGCGGCTCGGGTCGGATCGAGATCTGCGTCGAAGCCATGAGCGAAGGCTCAAGGGAGCGCATTGTCGACTATCTGCGAGAAACGCATGGCCTGGACGTGCGACTCCGGCGCGCAGGTGAGCGACGGATGGCCGTCCTGCAGTTCGGCACGGACTCATCGGCGCGCTTCCAGGAGATGGTGGCTCCCTATGCGCACCCCTCCATGCAGTACAAGCTCCTTCCGCGCTTCCGTGGGCGATTCGGTGTCGAGCCGGAGTTCATCGAGGAGACACAGCGCCTCGTGGCCTCGAGGATCCTCGACATCCACGTCAAGCCGCCGACGCGCTCTATGAAGAAGTTCGACATCGAAGTCGAGGGCACGCACAACTACTTCGTGGACGGCGTCATGGTGCACAACAGCCCGGAGACCACGACCGGTGGCCGGGCCCTGAAGTTCTACGCCTCGGTGCGTATCGACATTCGCCGCATCGAGACCCTGAAGGACGGCACCGAGGCTGTCGGTAACCGCACCCGCTGCAAGGTCGTCAAGAACAAGGTCGCGCCGCCCTTCAAGCAGGCCGAGTTCGACATCCTCTACGGGCAGGGCATCAGCCGCGAAGGCGGTCTGATCGACATGGGCGTGGAGCACGGCTTCGTCCGCAAGGCCGGCGCCTGGTACACATACGAGGGCGACCAGCTCGGCCAGGGCAAGGAGAACGCGCGCAACTTCCTGAAGGACAACCCCGACCTCGCCAACGAGATCGAAAAGAAGATCAAGGAAAAGCTGGGCGTTGGCGTGAAGCCAAAGGAGCCGGCCGTCGAGCCGGGAGGGGACGCGGCGGTCTCGGCCGTCCCGGACGCGGCCGTGAAGTCGGCACCGGCTTCGGCGGCCAAGGCCACCAAGTCGAAGGCCACGGCGGCCAAGAGCTAGTCGGTGACACGGCGAACCGACTGGGCCGAGTACGTCTGTTCCGTCCTCCCCAAGAGGCCGGGGCAGGGGGGCGACGTCGGCTCTGAAGGAGACAGTGACGGGGCGTACGGCGGTGGTGGACCGTACGACGGCGGGGCGTACGGCGACGAGGGCCCGTACGGCGGCGAGGGCCCGTACGGCGACGAGGGCCCGTACGGCGGTGAGGATGCGTACGGCGGCGATCCGGGCAGTGACGACTGGCCGGACGGTGGGCCGCGCCATGGTGCTCGTTCGTCCCCCGGTGACGCCTCGGGGGATGGTGCCGGGTCGCCGGGCGGCGGCTCGCGACGGGGCGGTGGCCGAAGCGGTGGCGGTGGCCGGTCGTACGGGGGTGGCGGTGGTCGGTCGTACGGGGGTGGCGGTGGTCGGTCGTACGGGGGTGACGGGCCGCGGGATGCCGGGCACGCGAGTGACGACGATCCGCGTGGCGGCGACCGTGGCGGACGAGGCCGCGGTCGTCGACGGCGTGGTTTCGGTGAGTCGTCCGGCGACCCGCAGGACGGGGGCTCCCCTTCCTCGTCGAGGGCCGAGAATGGGGAGCGCTCAGGAGACCCGGCTGAGCGGGCGCGGGCAATCTGTCTGCGCCTGCTCACCGGGACCCCGCGCACTCGGAAGCAGCTCGCGGACGCGCTGCGCAAGCGTGAGATCCCGGACGACGTGGCGGGCGAGGTGCTGTCCCGCTTCGAAGAGGTAGGCCTCATCAACGACAGCGCCTTCGCGGACGCCTGGGTGGAGTCCCGGCATCACGGCCGGGGCCTGGCCCGGCGGGCGCTCGCACAGGAATTGCGGAGCAAGGGCGTGGACTCGGCGCTGATCGACGAGGCTGTCGGACAGCTCGACTCCGAGCAGGAGGAGGTGGCGGCGCGTGAGCTAGTCGCCCGCAAGTTGCGCTCCACCCGCGGCCTCGACCGTGACAAGCGGCTACGGCGCCTTGCGGGCATGCTCGCCCGCAAGGGCTACTCCGAAGGCATGGCTCTGCGTGTAGTCCGGCAGGCCTTGGAAGAAGAAGGCGAGGACACGGAGAGGTTGGGGGAAGAAGGGCTCTGATCCCAGGGGAGCCTTGGAAGCGGCACCCGATCATGGCCGCCACATGCACCTGGCCGCCCAGACCAGGTGGTCCCCTTACGGGCCCTGAACACGGTAGACGCGCGGGGGCGCCGATCGCGTCCAGGGCCCGGAAGCGTGTCAGAACCCTTGAGGTGCATGACCCCCAACTCCCCGCCTACGGGGTGGGGTCAACCCCGCGCTGAAGACGCCGGGCCGCCGCAACGCACAGATGCCTGTGCACAGGCGACTGTGTACGCATGGCACAGGAACCCGGCGCCACAGAACCCACGGAGCCAGTGGACGGCGGCGGCTCAACTCGTACCCGCGGTGGCCTCGGCCGTGACGCGCGGACCGCCCAGAGCAGCCTCCGCGGCCTCGTACAGATCCGAGGGGCGCACCCCGCTCAACGCCGTGACCAGGTGTCCGTCCGGGCGGATCAGCAACACGGTGTGCGCGGCGGCGCCCGGGTAGCTCTCGGCGACCAGCAGTTCGGCGGGGTGCGGCAGCGCAGTCACGGCGGCCGCGAGTCGCGGCATGATCCCGGCCGTCACCCAGTGCTTGCGCTCCCACACACCGGTACCCGGCGCGACCAGCAGCACGAGGAGCGCCCCATAACCCAGCCGCTCCCGCAGCCGTACGAACGAACCGTCCTCCGCCGTCACCCGCACATCGACGACCGGAGCACCCTCCGCCGTGGCGATCTCGTCCGCCGACTCGGCGCGTGGAGGCGCGAGTGGTGAATCGGCGTACGCCCCCGGCGCACCCAGCGGGCCGCGCCCTAGGTGACCGTCCGTGAGCAGCGCTTCATGGCCGCGCGTCGACCCGGGCACGACGGAGCGCAGGCCTCCACCGGAGCGCAGCAAAGGCAGCGACTGGTCGGCGGCGCGCAGCCGTGCGGCGACGACGGCTCGGCGCTCCGCCTGGTAGCTGTCGAGCAGCGCCTCGTGCGGCCCGTGATGCCAGGCGAGGGCCAGTTTCCAGGCGAGGTTGTCGGCGTCGCGCAGACCCTCGTCGAGGCCCTGGGTGCCGAGCGCACCGAGCAGGTGTGCGGCGTCGCCGGCGAGGAAGACACGGCCGACCCGCCACCGGCGGGCCAGCCGGTGGTGAACGATGTGGACTCCGGTGTCGAGCAGTTCGTAGGGCGGTGTGGACCCTCCGGTCCAGCCCGCGAGGGTCTCCCGGACGCGCGACACCAGCAGGTCGGGCGTGACCAGGTCCTTCCCCGGCGGCAGCAGCCAGTCCAGGCGCCACATGTCGTCGGCAAGGGGACGCCCGGTCACCTCCCCCGCCGAAGGCCCGGACGTCCGCCACGGCGGCATCCGATGCAACAACGCCTCACCAGGCCACGGAAGTTCCGTACGCAGCGTCGCGACGGCGTGTCGCTCCACGGCCGTACGCCCCGGAAAGCGGATGTCCTCGAGCTTGCGCACCGTGGAGCGTGGGCCGTCGCAGCCGATCAGGTAACTGCCGTGCCACCATGTGCCCTTGGGGCCGCGCGTGTGCGCGCGCACGCCCGTCGTCTCCTGCTCTATCGAGTCGAGGCGGCTCTCCACGGCGACCTTGACCAGGCGCTCACCCGCGATCGCCTCCCTCAGGACAGCGGTCAGCACATGTTGGGCGATGTGCAGGGGCGCGGGATCCTCGTTGCCGAACGTGATCTGCCGCATCTCCTGCTTGCGCCGTATCGACCGCCATCCGGCCCAGCGGAAACCGGCTTCGGCCGGGGAGAAACCCGTGAGCCGCGCCACCAGCGCCGCGGTGTCCTCACGTAGTACGACGGTTCGTGCGAGCCGCTGTTCGTCTCTCCCGGAGCCCTCGTCCAAAACGACGGAAGGGACCTGCTGACGCGCAAGCGCCAGGGCGAGCGTGAGCCCGACAGGCCCCGCTCCGACGATGATCACCGGGTCCACGGTGTGACTCCCCCTGCCCGGAGCGGTGCCCTCAGTGTCTTGTCCGGACTGGCAGTTGGAGCAGGGTGCACGATCACAGAACGTATGCAACCCATTGCCGGTGCGTGCGTCAAGTGACGGAGGCAGTGGCGATCATGCCACTGCCTCCGTGTTCACTCACACCAATGGCTGTTCATCACACCGTGCCGCCGGCGCCGGCCCCGGTGGTGCCCCCCACCTCGGCGGCGTTGAGGTCGTCCACGTCCTCGGCACCGAGGACCGCGCCCGTGCTCCTCTTGCTGCGGCGCAGCCTGCCCTCCAGCCAGGAGGCGAAGCTGGTGAGGATGAAGTTCAGCACGATGAAGATCACCGCGACGATGATGAAGCTGGGGACGACGTTGGCGTAGTTGGCCGCGAGGGTGCTGCGCGCGTTGAGGAGCTCGGTGAACTGGAGCATCACTCCGCCGAGCGCGGTGTCCTTCACGATGACGACGAGCTGGCTGACGATCGCCGGAAGCATCGCGGTGACCGCCTGCGGCAGCAGGATGAACCGCATCACCTGGTTCTTGCGCAGCCCGATCGCCGACGCCGCCTCCAACTGGCCCTTGGGCAGCGAAAGGATGCCGGCCCGTACGATCTCGGCGAGGACCGAGGCGTTGTAGAGCACCAGGCCGGTGACGACCGCGTAGAGGGGCCGGGCCTCACTGCTGATGTCCGTGGAGCGGACATAGACCTCGTTGGCGAACAGCATCAGCAGCAGCACCGGGATCGACCGGAAGAACTCGACCACCGTACCGGCCGGAATCCGAACCCAACGGTGGTCGGAGAGACGCGCGATGCCGAAGAACGCGCCCAGTGGAAGGGCGATCACCATGGCGAGCGCCGCGGCCTTCAACGTGTTGGCGAGGCCGGGCAGCAAATACGTCGTCCAGGCCTGGGACTCGGTGAACGGCTCCCACAGGGACCACTTCAGCTGTCCCTTGTCGTCCATCGTCTGCCAGAGCCACCACAGGGACAGGGCGAGCAAAACGAAGAAGACGACCGAGATGATCAGGTTGCGCCGTTTGGCACGCGTGCCGGGGGCGTCGTACAGAACGGAGGTCATCGCTTCACCGCCAGTCGCTTGCTCAACCAGCCGAGGAAGAGGCCGGTGGGCAGGGTCAACACCACGAACCCGAAGGCGAAGATCGCGCCGATGAGCAACGTCTGGGCCTCGTTCTCGATCATTTCCTTCATCAGGCTGGCGGCCTCGGCCACGCCGATCGCGGCCGCCACGGTCGTGTTCTTGGTCAATGCGATCAGCACGTTGGCCAGCGGACCGATGACCGACCGGAAGGCCTGCGGCAGCACGATGAGCCGGAGGATCTGGCTGAAGCTCAGCCCGATGGCGCGTGCCGCCTCGGCCTGCCCGACGGGCACGGTGTTGATGCCGGAGCGCACCGCCTCGCAGACGAAGGCCGCGGTGTAGGCAACGAGCCCGAGCACAGCCAGCCGGAAGCCCTGGAGCTCGAAGTCGTCGGGCGCCCCCATCGTCATGCCGAAGATGTCGGCGAGCCCGAGTGAGGTGAAGACGATGATGACGGTCAGAGGGATGTTCCGGACGATGTTCACATAGGCGGTGCCGAACCCGCGCATGAGCGGTACCGGGCTGACCCGCATGGCGGCCAGCACAGTGCCCCAGACCAGAGAGCCGATCGCCGAGAAGACGGTGAGTTGCACCGTCACCCAGAAGGCGCCCCACAGGCTTGGGTTGTCATAGTCTGCAAGAAAGTCGAACACGATCTCCCGCGCTTTCCGGGTGTGTGACGTACGTGGAGGGCGCGGCACACCGCCACCGTCACTGTGCAGGGCTGCGGTGGGTGGCGGCGTGCTTGGCCGGCCTCTGCGTTACTTGACGATGTTGCCGATCTTCGGGGCGGGCTCGTTCTTGTAGTGGGCGGGACCGAAGTTGGCGTCGACCGCCTTCTGCCAGGAGCCGTCGCTGACCATCTTCTCCAGGGCGTCGTTGACCTTGTTCACGGTCTCGGTGTCGCCCTTCTTGACCCCGACGCCGTAGTTCTCGTTGCTCAGCTTGAGCCCCGCGAGCTTGAACTGGCCCTTGTACTGCTCCTGGGCGGCGAAGCCCGCGAGGATCGAGTCGTCAGTGGTCACCGCGTCCACCTTGCCACTCTGCAGACCGGCGATGCACTCCGAGTAGCCGCTGTACTCCCGCAACTGGGCCTTCGGCGCGAAGTCGTCCTTGACGTTCTGCGCCGAGGTGGAGCCGGTCACGGAGCAGAGCTTCTTGCCGTTCAGGTCCGTGCCCTCGGAGATATCGGAATCCGCCTTGACGAGCAGGTCCTGGTGGGCCAGCAGGTACGGGCCGGCGAAGTCGACCTTGTCCTCGCGCTCCGGCGTGATCGAGTACGTGGCCGCGATGATCTTCACGTCGCCGCGGGTGAGCGCGTTCTCACGGTCGGCGCTCCTGGTCTCGACCCACTCGATCTGGTCGGCGTCGTAACCGAGTTCCTTGGCCACGTACGTCGCCACGTCCACGTCGAAGCCGGAGAAGGATCCGTCCGGCTCCTTCAGGCCGAGGCCGGGCTGGTCGTACTTGATGCCGATCTTGATCTTGTCGCCGTCGCCAGAACCACCGGTGTTGCTGCTCTTGGCGTTGCCGCAGGCGGTCGCGGTCGCAGAGAGGACGAGTGCAGCGGCGACCGCGGTGGTTACCTTGCGAAGCTTCATGGTGAACATCCTTTGCTGGTAAAGAGACGCGGGCCGTTCGGATGCGTGTGACACGAACGGTCGATGGACCGGTGAAGGGGCCCTTAGTGGTGCAGGATCTTCGACAGGAAGTCCTTGGCGCGGTCACTGCGCGGGTTGTTGAAGAACTGGTCCGGCACAGCCTCCTCGACGATCCGGCCGTCGGCCATGAAGACGACCCGATGGGCGGCCGACCGGGCGAAGCCCATCTCGTGGGTGACGACGACCATCGTCATACCCTCACGGGCGAGCTGCTGCATGACCTCCAGGACCTCGTTGATCATCTCCGGGTCGAGGGCCGAGGTCGGCTCGTCGAAGAGCATGATCTTCGGATCCATGGCCAGCGCCCGCGCGATCGCGACACGCTGCTGCTGACCCCCCGAGAGCTGCGCGGGGTACTTGTCCGCCTGTGTGCTGACGCCCACCCGGTCGAGCAGCGCGCGGGCCTTGTCCTCGGCGAGCTTCTTGTCCGTCTTGCGGACCTTGAGCTGGCCCAACATCACGTTCTCCAGCGCCGTCTTGTGCGCGAAGAGATTGAACGACTGGAAGACCATGCCGACGTCGGCGCGCAGTCGGGCGAGTCCCCTGCCCTCCTCGGGCAGCGGTTTGCCGTCGATCGAGATGTGTCCCGAATCGATGCTCTCCAGGCGATTGATGGTGCGGCACAGCGTGGACTTTCCGGACCCGGAGGGTCCGATGACCACGACGACTTCACCACGGGCGATGGTCAGGTCGATGTCCTGGAGCACGTGCAACGCGCCGAAGTGCTTGTTGACGTTCTTCAGCACGACCAGATCGTCACCCGTGGGTACGGCGTCCTTGGTCACCGATACTTCGGTCATCGGCCTCTTGCTCCGTCCTCCTCGGTTGCGGAGACAGTAGTAACGCCGTACGACCAGCGTCATTACATCTGAGGGGAAATTGAGCATAACGAGCTGGGGGCAACCGGACACACTGTGTGTGAAGGGCGGCCTTTGGGGAGCACAGGCTGAGTACCGGCTGAGTAACGGAAGCCACCCTCGGCTCGATCCCCCTTGACGCGGTCCTCGTCCATCGGCGTGACTTCCTTGAGGCACACGCGCCTGCGTACGTCTATGTGCCGACATTGTATGACCGATGAACCGGAGGGGGCCGGAATGAGACTGCTCCTCGTCGAGGACGACAACCATGTCGCCGCCGCTCTGTCCGCGGTCCTCGCACGCCACGGCTTCGCCGTCGTGCACGCCCGCAGTGGCGAGCAGGCCCTGCAGGCGCTCGTTAGGGAGGGTGACGGCTTCGGGGTGGTACTTCTCGACCTGGGGCTGCCCGATCAGGACGGCTACGAGGTCTGCGGCAAGATCCGCAAACGCACCAGCACCCCGGTGATCATGGTCACCGCCCGCTCCGACGTACGCTCCCGGATTCACGGGCTCAACCTCGGTGCCGACGACTACGTGGTGAAGCCCTACGACACCGGGGAACTGCTCGCCCGTATCCACGCCGTCAGCCGGCGCACCGTCCCCGACGACGTGGCGTCTCCCGCGGAGACCGCGCTGAGGGTCGGGTCCGTGCAGATCGAACTGCCCACCCGCCAGGTCAGCGTGGACGGTTCGATCGTGCAACTGACCCGCAAGGAGTTCGACCTCCTCGCGCTGCTGGCCCAGCGCCCCGGAGTGGTGTTCCGACGCGAGCAGATCATCAGCGAGGTATGGCGCACCAGCTGGGAAGGGACCGGCCGCACCCTGGAGGTACACGTCGCGTCCCTGCGTTCCAAGCTGCGGATGCCGACTCTGATCGAAACCGTGCGTGGCGTCGGCTACCGGCTCGTCGCCCCCGCGTCATAGCGGGTCCAGGTGCGCGCACGCCTCCTCCCGCTGCTCATCGTCCTGATGGCGGCCGTGCTGCTCGCGCTCGGCATCCCGCTCGCCGTCAGCGTGGCGGCGGCCGAGCAGCAGAAGGTGGTCGTCGACCGTATCGACGACACAGCACGCTTCGCGTCCTTGGCGCAGTTCGTCACCGACCGCCCGACCGGCTCCCGGGTCGCCTCCACCCCCAACGAGCGCCGTGAGACCCTCCGCCAGGAACTCGCCAAGTACCACGGGCTGTACGGCATCCGGGCGGGGGTCTTCTACCGCACCGACCAGAGAACCATGGCCAGCGCACCCACGAACTTGTACCTGCCCGACGAGAGCGAAGGCCTCGAGGCGTTCAACGAGGCGCTCCTGGGCCGCCGCAGTCACGACCCGGAGCAGGTCTGGCCGTGGCAACGGGACCGTCTCGTCGTCGCGTCCCCGGTCATCCGGGACGGCGACGTCATCGCGGTCGTGGTCACCGACTCGCCCACCGGACAGATGCGTTCGAAGACCCTGCACGCCTGGCTGATCATCGGCGCGGGCGAGGTCGCTGCGATGCTCCTGGCCCTCGGCGCCGCGCTGCGCCTGACCGGCTGGGTGCTCCGGCCGGTGGGCGTCCTCGACGCCACCACCCACGACATCGCTACCGGACGCCTGAAGTCCAGGGTCGCGGTCGCCGGCGGGCCTCCCGAACTCCGGCGCCTGGCCCGCTCGTTCAACGAGATGGCCGACCACGTCGAGGACGTTCTGGAACAGCAGCGCGCCTTCGTCGCGGACGCCTCGCACCAGCTGCGCAACCCCCTGTCCGCGCTGCTGCTGCGGATCGAGCTGCTCGCCCTGGAACTCCCCCGGGACAACGAGGAGATCGCCGCCGTCCGCACCGAGGGCAAGCGCCTCGCACGCGTCCTGGACGACCTGCTCGACCTGGCCCTGGCCGAGCACGCCCAGGCGGACCTGCGGCTCACCGACATCGGCGAGCTGACCGCCGAGCGCGTGGCGTCCTGGTCGCCGGTCGCCGATGACCAGGGCGTACGACTCGTCGGGAGCTGCCCGGCCACGACCGCCTGGGCCGACCCGATCGCCCTCTCCAGCGCGCTGGACGCGGTGATCGACAACGCGCTGAAGTTCACGCCCGAGGGAGAGTGCGTCGAGGTGGAGGTGGCGTCCAACGGCGAGGCCTCGACCATCGTGGTCACCGACCGCGGCCCCGGACTCGGCGACGACGAACTCGCCCGCCTCGGCGACCGGTTCTGGCGCAGCGCCGGCCACCAGAACATCAAGGGCTCGGGCCTCGGACTGTCGATCTCACGGGCACTGCTCGCGGCGGGCGGCGGGTCGATCGCGTACGCCCATCACGAGCCGCGCGGTCTGAAGGTGACGGTGACCGTGCCGCGTTCGAGACCTACGGCATGAGGGCGGCGGCCCAGAGGACGGGTGAGAGGCCGTCGGAGAGGCCGCTGAGGGGAGCCGCCACGGCCTGGGCGTGCCTCGGACTCGGTTGCCACTTCGCGGCGTGACCGCGTTACGGCTCAACCTCCACCCGGGTCACGGCTTGACCGAGCGGTAGTAGCGCTGCGCGCCCTCGTGCAGATCCAGGGGGTCCGTGTAGATCGCCGTCCGCAGGTCCACCAGCTGCGCCGCGTGCACCTCGCCGCCGATGTGGTCGCGGCTGTCGATCACCGTACGGGTCAGCCCCTCGGTCAGCTTCGCGTCGGTGCCGGCCCGCGTCATGAGCAGGTTCGCCACCGCCACCGTAGGTACGGCGGCGCCCTCCTGTGCCTCCGGATAGGCGTCCGCGGGCATCAGGGCGGCCCGGTAGTAGCGGGACGCCCCGCGTTGCCTGTGCAGCTTGTCGACGAGGTCTTCGCCGATCGGGACCAGCCTGATGCCGAAGCTGGTCGCGAGGTGGGTGATGGCACTGGTCGGGAGTCCGCCGGACCAGAAGAAGGCGTCGATCTTGCCTTCCTCGAGCAGCTTCGGCATGGCTCCAATGCCGTCGGACACCGGCGTGATGTCCTTCTCCAGGTCGAGACCGGCCGCGTCGAGGACATGCTCGGCGATCAGCCGTACCCCGGAGTCGGGCTGCCCCACGCCCACCTTCTTGCCCCGCAGTTCCTTGATGGAGTCCACGGAGGACGTACGCGCAATGACCACGTGCACATAGTCGTCGTACAGCCGCGCACAGCCGCGCAGCTGGTCCGCGCCCGGTCCGCCCTCCAACTTGTACTTCTCCACCGCATCGGCCGCCGCGATCGTGAAGTCCGCCTCCCCGGTCGCCACCCGCGCCACGTTCTGCTGTGATCCCACGCTGTTCACCAGCGTCACGTCCAGGCGCGGCATGTCCTTCGCCAGTGCCTTCTGCAGCCGCTTCCCGTAGAGCTGGTAGACGCCGGTCCGAGTCCCCGTGCTGAAGGACACCTTCCCGCCCGGCGAGCTCTCGCTCAGGGGCAGCAGCCACCACAACAGCAGCCCGAAGGCAACGAACGCAGACGCCGAGCCCTGCAGGACTCGGCGTCTGCCGATACGGGGCAGTCCCTGGAACATGCGCGCGATCCTGCCAGCCCACCGACGGAGAAGACCAGGGCCGGCGCAACGGCTCGGTCCCGACCCGCCTGCGGGCCTGCGCCAGCGCGCCGGCCGTCGGAGCTGCTGTCTCCAGTCCTTCCAGACCGGCCGTCAGCCGCTGCCACACCTGCTGCCGGCCGACGCCAGGGAACAGAGCCGGGCCCGTTCTCCAGTGATCACTTCCGCAGTGCCGCGGTGGGACCTCCCGCGTGGACGTCTTCGTGACAGCGGCGGCAGATCACCAGGGTCTTGCACCGTCGCATCGCCATCAGGAGGGTTCACCGTGGTCGCGTATCACCGTAAGTCGGGACGTGGCGGGGCGTCGGGTCAGGGGGAGACCCAGCTACTCATCGCGCCTGGACCGGATCTTGCGGTGCGGCTACGGAGGCGAAGGCTGCCCGACGTACCGCCTACCCTTGTCGCATGAGCAGCATCGAGCGGAGCCAGGCCGTGGACGTCGAGCGAACATACGAGGTGCGCACGTACGGGTGCCAGATGAACGTCCACGACTCCGAGCGGCTCTCCGGGCTGCTGGAGGACGCAGGCTACGTGCGTGCGCCCGATGGTGCGGACGGCGACGCGGATGTCGTCGTCTTCAACACCTGTGCCGTGCGGGAGAACGCCGACAACCGCCTCTACGGCAATCTCGGCCGTCTCGCGCCGATGAAGTCGAAGCGGCCCGGGATGCAGATCGCCGTCGGCGGCTGCCTCGCGCAGAAGGACCGCGACACCATCGTGAAGAAGGCGCCCTGGGTGGACGTCGTCTTCGGGACGCACAACATCGGCAAGCTGCCCGTCCTCCTGGAGCGCGCCCGCGTACAGGAAGAGGCGCAGGTCGAGATCGCCGAGTCGCTCGAGGCGTTCCCGTCGACGCTGCCGACCCGCCGCGAGAGCGCGTACGCAGCGTGGGTCTCCATCTCTGTCGGGTGCAACAACACGTGCACGTTCTGCATCGTCCCGGCGCTGCGCGGCAAGGAGAAGGACCGCAGGACCGGCGACATCCTCGCCGAGATCGAAGCACTGGTCGGCGAGGGCGTCTCCGAGATCACGCTGCTCGGGCAGAACGTCAACGCATACGGCTCCGACATCGGCGATCGCGAGGCCTTCAGCAAGCTGCTGCGGGCCTGCGGGAAGACAGAGGGCCTGGAGCGCGTGCGGTTCACCTCTCCTCACCCCCGCGACTTCACGGACGACGTGATCGCGGCGATGGCGGAGACGCCGAACGTGATGCCGCAGCTCCACATGCCGCTGCAGTCCGGCTCCGACCCCGTCCTGAAGGCGATGCGCCGCTCGTACCGGCAGGACCGGTATCTCGGGATCATCGAGAAGGTCCGTGCCGCGATCCCCCGTGCGGCCATCACCACCGACATCATCGTGGGCTTCCCCGGGGAGACCGAGGAGGACTTCGAGCAGACACTGCACGTGGTTCGGGAGGCACGTTTCGCGCAAGCGTTTACGTTCCAGTACTCCAAGCGCCCCGGCACTCCGGCGGCCACCATGGAAAACCAGATCCCCAAGGAGGTCGTGCAGGCGCGTTACGAGCGTCTGGTCGCCCTCCAGGAGGAGATCTCCTGGGAGGAGAACAAGAAGCAGGTCGGCCGCACCCTGGAGCTGATGGTCGCCGAGGGCGAGGGCCGCAAGGACGGCGCCACGCACCGCCTCTCCGGCCGGGCCCCGGACAACCGCCTGGTGCACTTCACCAAGCCCGACATCGGCGTCCGCCCCGGTGACGTGGTCACCGTGGAGATCACATACGCCGCCCCGCACCACCTGCTCGCCGAGGGCGCCGTCCTCGACGTGCGGCGCACGCGTGCGGGCGACGCCTGGGAGAAGCGCAACGCGGCCGAGGCCGCCAAGCCGGCGGGCGTGCTGCTGGGGCTGCCGGGCGTGGGCGTCCCGGAGCCGCTGCCGGCCCCCACCGGAGGCTGCTCCGCACACTGACCGCACCGCGTGAGGGGAGGCATGGCGCGCAGGATGATCACGATGGAGTATCCGGCACTCCGACTGGGAGCCGCGCCACTAGGCTGACGATCATGCTGGTCGCCGCCGCCGTCTGTCCCTGTCCGCCGCTGCTCGTGCCCGAGGTCGCCGCGGGCGCGGCGCCCGAGCTGGACACCGCGCGCGCGGCCTGCGCGGCCGCCCTCGGCGTACTCGCTACGGCACGGCCCGACCGGCTGGTCGTCGTAGGCACCGCGGAGCGGAGCGGACGCGGATCGCATCCGCAGGGCACGCACGGCTCGTTCCGTGGCTTCGGCGTGGACCTCGACGTCCAACTCGGCGGGAATGGTCCCGGTGGCGGCCTGTCCGGCACGTCGGGGCGTGAGCTTCCGCTGTCACTGGCCGTCGCCGCCTGGCTGCTCCAACGAATGGGCTGGTCCGACGGCCCCGTTGAGGGTCTGGGCGTGGGGGAACCGCTCGCGGCCGAGCGGTGTACTCGAGTCGGAAGGGGAATCGTCGCGCAGGACGAGAGGGTGGCACTGCTGGTAATGGGCGACGCCAGCGCGTGCCGGACGCTCAAGGCACCGGGGTATCTCGACGCACGGGCGACGGGGTTCGACGCGGAGGTCGCGCGGGCGCTGGCGGCGGCGGACGTGGCCGCGCTCAAGGCGCTGGATGCCGAGTTGGCGTACGAACTGAAGGCTTCCGGCCGCGCGCCCTGGCAGGTACTCGCCGGGGCGGCCGAGGGAACGGGCCTCGGCGGCGCGCTGTTGTACGAGGAAGCGCCTTACGGCGTGGGGTACTTGGTGGCGGCCTGGTCGTAGGCGTGCGAGGAGAGGCCCTGAGGTTTGCGAGACTGTTGCGGTGAGTAGCTCAGCCCCCGCCCCGCGGGTCATCGCCGTCGTCGGTCCGACCGCCGCAGGAAAGTCCGATCTGGCAGTCCATCTCGCCCAGCGCCTTGGTGGCGAGGTCGTCAATGCCGACTCCATGCAGCTCTACCGGGGGATGGACATCGGCACCGCCAAGCTGGCGCCCGAGGAGCGCGCCGGCATCCCCCACCACCTCCTGGACATCTGGGACGTGACGGTGACCGCGAGCGTCGCCGAGTACCAGCGGCTCGCGCGCGCCCGTATCGACGCGCTGCTCGCCGAGGGGCGCTGGCCGATCCTCGTCGGCGGCTCAGGCCTCTACGTCCGCGGGGCCGTCGACAACCTGGAGTTCCCCGGCACCGACCCCGCGGTGCGGGCCCGCCTGGAGGAGGAGCTCAGCCTGCGCGGCTCCGGCGCCCTGCACGCCCGGCTGGCCGTCGCCGACCCCGAGGCGGCCCACGCGATTTTGCCCAGCAACGGCCGCCGTATCGTCCGCGCCCTCGAAGTCATCGAGATCACCGGTAAGCCGTTCACCGCCAATCTCCCCGGCCACGACTCCGTGTACGACACCGTGCAGATCGGCGTCGACGTGGGGCGCCCCGAGCTGGACGACCGCATCACCCGCAGAGTGGACCGGATGTGGCGGGACGGCCTCGTCGACGAGGTGCGTGAACTGGAGGCACAGGGGTTGCGCCAGGGGCGTACGGCATCGCGGGCGCTCGGCTACCAGCAGGTACTCGCCTCGCTCTCCGGACAGTGCACCGACGACGAGGCGCGAGCCGAGACCGTGCGCGCCACCAAGCGCTTCGCGCGCCGCCAGGATTCCTGGTTCAGGCGCGACCGGCGGGTGCATTGGCTGAGCGGGGCTGCGGTGGACCTCACGGAGCTGCCGCAGCGTGCCCTGTCGTTTGTCGAACGACCGGTCACAGCCTGATCACGTCATGGCATCGGGACGCTCCGCCCGTCTTCCAAGCCACTGAGGCCGTGCCATCATCGAGCTTCGATCGACCAAGTGGAGTCCGAGTTGGGAGGGCGCGTGGCGATGGAGGCCGGCCCTCGCGACACGGCACAAGACGTGGAGCACGACACCGAACAGGATCCGCAGGATCCGGACGGGGACCGACTGAGCCCCGACGGGCCCGACGAGACCTCGGGCGGTGTGAGCGTCGACGGGCCCGGGCCCGACGAGATGTTCGCGGAGCCCGAGGTCGAGGTCGAGCTGCGCCCGCAGCGCCGACTGCGCATCTGGCAGCTCGCGCCCATCGTGGGTCTCGCCGCCCTCGGCTCCCTGATGTTCGCCTTCCCGCTGGCGTTCAACTTCGGCGACAGCGGGGCCATGATCGCGACGCTCGGCCTGCTGATCTCCTCCTGCGCCGCGGGCTGGGGCATGACGGCCGCCCGCCGCGTCGGTCACACCTGGCCGGGCCTTTCCGGCCGCCGCCCCGACTGGCGGGTCGCGATCGCGAACGCCGTGCTGGTCGCCGTGGTCGTGGTCCTCGCCGTGTGGCGGGTGACCCGCCTGCGCTGAGGTCCCCGCGCGGGCCGCAGTGTCGTACCGACCTCGTACGATCGAGGAATGAGCCCCCGGATCGCCTTCCTCAAGGGACACGGGACCGAGAAAGACTTCATGATCGTCCCCGACCCCGACGCCGACCCCGACAACGCCATCGACCTGCTCGCACCCCCGCCGTTCAGCCCGGCGTCCGCTTACCCGTACGGGGTGAACGTCGAGTTCGTCGTCAACCAGGTTCCTGGCGTCGCCCTGGGTGTGTACGAGCGCGGCGCCGAGACCCGCATCGAGCGGCCCGACGGCGAGATCGAGATGACCGGCCCCGCGGTGATCGTCGCCGAGGGCGAGATCGACGCCGAGTGGCTCGAAACCGTCAACCCCTGAACCTTCGCTCGAATGGGTGATCCGTTTCACGCTCGGCGAGAGGTGGTCAGACGGGCGTGGTGGGCTCGGTAGCATCAAGCACCGGCCCGGACGGGGGAACGACACCATCCCCAGAGCCGTGTACGCCATGGGGCACCCCGTCCGTCGGTCCACGCAGCCGGAGGTGCCCATGAGTGCGGAGGCCACGAACCCCGCGACGCCCGGCCCCCTTGCGCCCGAAGCGCACCGCAGGAGGAGCCGTCCACGCATCGATCTGCGCCGCCTGGGCCGGGCCGCGCTGATGGGGACCGCGACCCGCGATCGACTGCCCGACGCGATCGGCCATGTGGTCGAAGCGCATCGCGCCCACCACCCCGACGCCGACCTCGAGCCACTGCGCCGGGCGTATGTCCTCGCCGAGTCCTCGCACCGCGGCCAGATGCGCAAGAGCGGCGAGCCCTACATCACACACCCCCTCGCCGTGACCCTGATCCTCGCCGAACTCGGCGCGGAGACCACGACGTTGACGGCATCTCTGCTCCACGACACCGTCGAGGACACGGAGGTGACGCTGGACCAGGTCGGGGACGAGTTCGGCGCGGGAGTCCGCTATCTCGTCGACGGCGTCACGAAGTTGGAGAAGGTCGACTACGGAGCGGCCGCCGAGCCCGAGACCTTCCGCAAGATGCTCGTCGCCACCGGCAACGACGT
>CAMLJW010000007.1 GCA_946480485.1 uncultured Streptomyces sp.
GGGCGAGGATGCCGCTGACCGCGTTGAGGTCGAGGACGCGGTAGCGGCCGTCGAGCAGTCCGGCGTATCCGTCCTCGAAGCCGATCACCTCGTCGCCGTAGTGGTCGACGGCTCGGTGCACGACCGACCGGATCACTGCGTTCAGCCCGGGGCAGTCGCCGCCTGCGGTGAGAACTCCGATACGCATCGTGCTGTGTCTCCTGCTCGCTGTTGGTACGTGAGAGCCGGTCCGATTGTTTCACGAGCGCCAGTGGCTCACCGTACCCGGCCGCCCGGTCCCGCCGGCCCCGCAGTGCCCCGTGAGGCCCTCGTCCCCCTGGGCACTCGTTCCGCGAGGCCATCTCCCCCGTCGACCTGACGGGTGCCATATCCAGCCACAGAGGTATTGTCAAGAGGGCGCAGCCGATGACCGTGGCTGTTTTCCGCCCGTGCCGCCCGGTTCGTGGCGACGGGCGTGAACTCGGCGCCGCCACCACCAGTGAGAAGACAGAGGAGCACGCGTGACGCGCAGCGTGTACGTGACCGGGATCGACCGGGGCGACGGCCGCCAGGTCATCGAGCTGGGAGTCATGGAGCTCCTGACCCGCCAGGTCGACCGGGTGGGAGTGTTCCGCCCCCTCGTCCACGAAGGGCCCGACCGCCTCTTCGAGCTGCTGCGCGCCCGGTACCGCCTGGTGCAGGACCCGGGGACGGTGTACGGCATGGACTATCACGAGGCGTCCGCGCTCCAGGCCGAGCGGGGCACGGACGAGTTGGTCTCTCAACTGGTCGACCGCTTCCACCAGGTGGCCCGCGACTACGACGTCGTCCTCGTCCTCGGCACCGACTACGCCGACACGCAGTTCCCCGACGAGCTGACCCTCAACGCCCGGTTGGCGAACGAGTTCGGCGCGTCCGTCATCCCCGTCGTGGGCGGCCGCAAGCAGACCGCGGAGTCGGTGCGCGCGGAGATGCGCAACGCGTTCCGCGCGTACGACGGTCTGGGCTGCGACGTTCTCGCGATGGTCGTGAACCGGGTGGCACCGATGGACCGCGCTCAAATCCACGAGCTCCTCGGCTCCCAGTTGCCTGTGCCCTGCTACGTGCTGCCGGACGAGCCCGCGCTCTCCGCGCCGACCGTCGCCCAGATCACCCACGCACTCGACGGCAAGGTCCTGCTCGGCGACGACTCCGGACTCGCGCGCGACGCCCTCGACTTCGTCTTCGGCGGCGCCATGCTGCCGACCTTCCTGGCAGCCCTGACGCCGGGCTGCATGGTCGTCACCCCCGGCGACCGCGCCGACCTGGTCGTGGGGGCGCTCGCCGCACACAGCGCCGGTACACCGCCCATCGCCGGCGTGCTGCTGACCCTCAACGAGCGGCCCAGCGACGAGGTCCTCACCCTCGCCGCCCGTCTCGCCCCGGGCACCCCGGTCGTCTCGGTGGCCGGCCTGAGCTTCCCGACCGCGGGCCGGCTTTTCGCCCTGGAGGGCAAGTTGAACGCGGCCACGCCCCGCAAGGCGGAGACGGCGCTCGGCCTCTTCGAGCGGTACGTCGACACCGGCGACCTCCTCGGTCGGGTCTCGGCCCCGAGCACCGACCGCGTCACGCCGATGATGTTCGAGCACAAGCTCCTGGAGCGGGCCCGCTCGGACAGGCGCCGCGTCGTGCTGCCCGAGGGCACCGAGGAGCGCGTCCTGCACGCCGTCGAGGTGCTGCTGCGCCGCGGCGTCTGCGATCTGACGCTGCTCGGCCCGGTGGACCAGATCCGCAAGAAGGCCGCGGATCTCGGCATCGACCTCGCAGGCGCGCAGCTCATCGACCCGGGGACCTGCGAGCTGCGCGAGCGTTTCGCCGAGAAGTACGCCGGGCTCCGCGCCCACAAGGGTGTTTCCGTCGAGCTGGCGTACGACGTGGTCTGCGATCCGAACTACTTCGGCACCCTGATGGTCCAGGAGGGCCTGGCCGACGGCATGGTGTCGGGCTCGGTGCACTCGACGGCGGCCACCATCCGTCCGGCCTTCGAGATCATCAAGACCAAGCCGGACGCGTCGATCGTCTCGTCCGTCTTCTTCATGTGCCTGGCCGACAAGGTTCTCGTGTACGGGGACTGCGCGGTCAACCCCGATCCGAACGCCGAGCAGTTGGCCGACATCGCCGTCCAGTCGGCCGCCACCGCCCGGCAGTTCGGCGTCGAACCGCGGATCGCGATGCTCTCTTACTCGACCGGAACATCCGGCACGGGTGCGGACGTCGACAAGGTGCGGGCGGCCACCGAGCTGGTCCGCGCGCGCCGCGACGACCTGAAGATCGAGGGCCCGATCCAGTACGACGCCGCCGTGGAACCGTCGGTCGCGGCGACCAAGCTGCCGGATTCGGAGGTCGCCGGACAAGCATCCGTGCTGATCTTCCCGGACCTCAACACCGGCAACAACACGTACAAGGCCGTGCAGCGTTCGGCCGGCGCGATCGCCGTCGGCCCGGTCCTGCAGGGCCTGCGCAAGCCGGTCAACGACCTGTCTCGCGGCGCGCTCGTCGGGGACATCGTGAACACCGTCGCCATCACGGCGATCCAGGCCCAGGCGCAGACCCCCGGCGCTGCTCCGCCCCCCTCCCCGGCCCAGACCTCGTCCTCGTCCTCGTCCTCCTCCCCGTCCCCGTCCCCGTCCCAGAAGGCTTCCGCCCAGTGAGCTCCCCCCCGTCGCCCACCACCGCCCTGTCCGACGAGCTGCGCTCGGCCCCGCATGCTTCTCGCGTCCTCGTCCTCAACTCCGGCTCGTCGTCGGTGAAGTACCAGCTGCTCGACATGCGCGACAGCTCACGGCTCGCCGTCGGCCTGGTCGAGCGCATCGGTGAGGAGACGTCCGGCCTGAAGCACACCCCGCTCACCAACGGCGGCGAGACCCGCGAGCAGACCGGTCCGATCGCCGACCACGAGGCCGCCCTGAAGGCCGTCGCCGTGGAGCTGGCCAAGGACGGGCTCGGTCTGGACTCCCCCGAACTGGCCGCGATCGGCCACCGCGTGGTGCACGGCGGCCGGCACTTCACCGAGCCGACGGTCGTCGACGACACCGTTCTCGCGGAGATCGAGCGGCTGATCCCGGTGGCACCCCTGCACAACCCGGCCAACCTCACCGGTATCCGCACGGCCCGGGCGCTGCGCCCGGACCTCCCCCAGGTCGCCGTCTTCGACACGGCCTTCCACACGACGATGCCGGAGTCCGCGGCTCGCTACGCGATCGACGTCAGGACCGCCGACGAGCACCGCATCCGCCGCTACGGCTTCCACGGCACCTCGCACGCGTACGTCTCCCGGGAGACTGCCCGGCTCCTCGGCAAGGACCCCTCCGAGGTCAACGTCATCGTGCTGCACCTGGGCAACGGAGCCTCGGCCTCGGCTGTCCGGGCGGGCAGCTGCGTGGACACCTCCATGGGGCTGACGCCTTTGGAGGGGCTCGTGATGGGTACGCGGTCCGGAGACATGGACCCGGCGGTCATCTTCCATCTGATGCGCGTCGGCGGAATGTCCACCGACGAGATCGACACTTTGCTCAACAGGAAAAGCGGCCTGATCGGCCTGTGCGGCGACAACGACATGCGGGAGATACGCCGCCGTATCGACGAGGGGGACGAGCGGGCGCGGCTCGCCTTCGACATCTACATACACCGCTTGAAGAAGTACATCGGCGCCTACTACGCGGTGCTCGGCCGGGTGGACGCGATCGCCTTCACAGCGGGGGTCGGTGAGAACGCGGCCCCGGTGCGCGAGGCGGCGGTCGCGGGCCTGGAGGGGCTCGGCCTCGCGGTCGACGCCGATCTCAACGCCGTACGGTCCTCAGAGCCGCGCCTGGTGTCGCCCGGAAGCGCGAGAGTCGCTGTCGCCGTCGTCCCGACCGACGAGGAACTGGAGATCGCCACCCAGACGTACGCACTCGTGAGGAACGAGCACGCCGCCTGACCGCCGGCTCACCCGGAGCGCCGGCCCGTCCGAGGGCGGGCTCAGCCCGAGCACGGGCTCACTCGGGGCTCACTCCTGAGCGCACACCCGCCCATTTGTGTCTTCCACCAGACGGAATATTCCGTAGCGAAACAAACCGATAGGATCGCCCCATGCGCCGTTCCAAAATCGTCTGCACCCTGGGCCCCGCCGTCGACTCCCACGAGCAGCTTGTCTCGCTGATCGAGGCCGGTATGAACGTGGCCCGCTTCAACTTCAGCCATGGCTCGCACGCCGAGCACCAGGGGCGGTACGACCGCGTCCGGGCCGCCGCTCAGGGGACGGGCCGGGCGATCGGTGTCCTCGCCGACCTGCAGGGCCCGAAGATCCGGCTGGAGACCTTCGCCGAGGGCCCCGTCGAGCTGGAGCGCGGTGACGAGTTCACCATCACCACCGAGGACGTGCCGGGCGACAAGTCGATCTGCGGGACGACCTACAAGGGCCTGCCGGGCGATGTCTCCAAGGGCGACCAGGTCCTGATCAACGACGGAAACGTCGAGCTGAAGGTCGTCGAGGTCGACGGGACCCGGGTCAGTACGGTCGTCATCGAGGGCGGTGTCGTCTCGGACCACAAGGGCATCAACCTGCCCGGCGCCGCCGTGAACGTGCCCGCACTGTCCGAGAAGGACGTCGAGGACCTGCGCTTCGCGCTGCGGATGGGCTGCGACCTGGTCGCGCTGTCCTTCGTGCGGGACGCAGACGACGTGAACGACGTCCACAAGATCATGGACCAGGAGGGCCGCCGGGTCCCCGTCATCGCCAAGGTGGAGAAGCCGCAGGCGGTGGAGAACATGGAGGCCGTCGTGGCGGCCTTCGACGGCGTCATGGTCGCGCGTGGCGACCTGGCCGTCGAGTACCCCCTCGAGAAGGTCCCGATGGTGCAGAAGCGCCTCGTGGAGATGTGCCGCCGCAACGCCAAGCCGGTGATCGTGGCGACCCAGATGATGGAGTCGATGATCACCAACTCCCGCCCCACGCGCGCCGAGGCCTCCGACGTGGCCAACGCGATCCTGGACGGCGCGGACGCGGTCATGCTGTCCGCCGAGTCGAGCGTGGGCGCGTACCCGATCGAGACCGTGAAGACGATGTCGAAGATCGTCCAGGCCGCCGAGCAGGAGCTGCTCTCCAAGGGCCTGCAGCCGCTCGTACCGGGCAAGAAGCCGCGTACGCAGGGTGGTTCGGTGGCCCGTGCCGCGTGCGAGATCGCGGACTTCCTGGGCGCCAGGGGCCTGGTGGCCTTCACCCAGTCCGGCGACACGGCCCGCCGGCTGTGCCGTTACCGCGCGGTCCAGCCGATCCTGGCCTTCACCACGGACGAGTCGACCCGCAACCAGCTCGCGCTGAGCTGGGGCGTCGAGCCCCACGTCGTACCGTTCGTGAACAGCACCGACGAGATGGTGGACCTGGTCGACCAGGAGATGGTCAGGCTGAAGCGGTTCAACGACGGCGACACGGTGATCATCACCGCCGGCTCACCCCCCGGCGTCCCCGGCACCACCAACATGGTCCGGGTGCACCACCTGGGCAGCTGATCCGCCCGGTTCCGGTTCACTTCGGTTCCGTTTTGGTTCCGTTTCGGTTCCGTTCTGTTTGGTTCCGCTTCGATACACCGCTGAGGGCGCCCCCCGCAGGGGGCGCCCTCAGCGCTTGTGCGGCCTGGGGGGCGTTCAGTCGGTAACGTACTGATGCAGACCCGGCACGGTCAGGTCGCCGCCGAACTGACCTGCCTGCGTGATCTTCACCTTGGTGAAGTACGCGATGGGAGTGTTGATCGGCGGCGGGTGCTCCGGGTCGAACGTCACCGGGATCAGCCCGAACAGGTTGCCCTGCAGCTTCTCGGTGTACATCGTCACCGTGCCGCCGCGGATCGTGGACGTGGAACCCTTGGCCGCCTGCGCGTGGTATGTCTTGCCGGACCGGGGGTCCTTGACGGTCTGGTGCAGATCGCCGATGTCGACCTTCTCCACGGTGAACTCCAGGACCTGCTTGGTCGTGCCGTCGGCCGTGGTCACATTCACCACGCCCTGGTAGTCGAGGCCATCCAGCAGGAGCCCGCTGGACTCCAGGTACCAGGGCTCGACCGGCAGTGTGACCGGAGTCGTCTCGTCCTTGCCGTCGACCTTCTTCTCGACGACGCAGGGGTACGCCTCCTTGCCGTCCTCCCCCTGTCCGGCCAAGGCCAAGGCGGACGGGCTCGGCGTCGCAGTGGCCCCCTCGGCCGCCTCCTTCGCCTTGTCCGCCGTGTCCTCGGTGGTCTGCTCGGCCTTCTCGACCGTGTCCTGCACCGTGTCCTTGGCCACGTCGGTCACCTTGTCGGCGATGTCCTCGGCGCTGTCCCCGCCCGCCGATACGGAGGGGGTGGGCGATGGGCCGGGGCTCGCCGACTCCTCCTTGTCGTCGGGTGTGAAGACGTTCTCGAGCGCCTCCCCGACACCCAGCGGGTCACGCGGGTTTTTGGACTCGGACTCGGACGGCTCCTTGGTGGCGGAGTCCACGTCCTCGGGTTCGGCCTTGTCGTCGGAACCTGAACCCGACGACGAGCCCGAGTCCGCGGACGGCGTGGGTGTCGGCTCCGCTGTGTCGCCCTTGCCCTTGCCCTCGTCCTTACCTCTGTCCCTGTCCCTCTCCTTGCCCTTGTCCCTGTCCTCGGCCGAGTCCGTACCGTGCTTGTCCGGCGACTCGGACGCCGAAGGCGACTCCGCCTCGGAGGACTCGTCCTGCTGGGTGACACAGGGCCCGCTCTTGAAGGGGTTCGTCACACCGTCCTCGGCGTTGGCGAGGGTCGGCGTGAACCCCATGCCCATGAGAATCGCGGTCGGCATCGACGCGATGGCTATCGCCTTGCCCGCGGGCATGTGCATCCTGGTGAACAACGGCTTCTTGGGGGCTGCATGCCGCGGCCCGGTTCTCGCCCGGGACTCTCCTGAGTCCGCGCGGTGGACCTCCTCAGCCAGCACTGTGCCTCCCGTTCGCCCCGTTGCCCGGGCTCGTTCCTGACAGATCGTTCGGCTCACTCGCCCCGCCCGCCGCCAGGGCTTCGGGGGCGTCTCTCTTGTACGTACGGTCCGTCTCGGCCGGCTCAGCCACCGACTCCCTGCCGGGCGCCCAGGCCACGGCCATGGCGCCACCGATCAGCGCCGGCAGGAAGCCGATGAGGAAGCCCCCGAGGTTGGACACCGGAATGGACACCAGCGCCAGCAGGATCGCCGCCACACCGGCGAAGACCTGTACATGCTTCTGGAACCAGAGGCTGAGCCCCAGCACGATCAGCAGCACGCCGATGATCAGGGAGCCCGCACCCGCGGTGGTGGCCATCGCCAGGGTCAGATGACCGATCTGGAGATTCGCGTACGGGAAGTAGGCGATCGGGAATCCGCCGAAAAGGACGAACAGGCCGGCCCAGAACGGCCGGTTGCCCCGCCAGGCGCGAAACCGCAGCCGCTGGTGGGTGAACTGACCGTGCGTGGCTGGAGTCTCGGCGCTCATGGAAAGACAGCTCCCTGGAACGGCGTAGTTGTGAGGCTGGCGGCAGGGTGGGGGATGGCGTGTGTGGAGGGACTTGCATCGACACGAGAGAACAAGAAGGAGATGACGGGCGGGGAAACGGGCTCCCCACCCGTCACGGGGTGCCTAGTAGCACTCCTTGACGCCGGCCGACAGCTTCATCGACAGACCGCTGAGCTTGAACGTTCCGGCGGTGGTGGCCCACGCCGTCTGCTTGACGTCCTTCAGCGTGACCGAGTCGGCCTGCTGCGCGAACCCGTACGGGTTCGCCTTGTCGCCCTTGGCGATACCGGGACCCTTGGTGGCGTCGCCTGCGGCCACACCGATGTCGATGCCGCGGAACGTGGCATCGGCGGTCAGGTCGGCGACATCGATGTACAGGTTCTCGGCCTTGACCGGCGTGCTACCGCCACCGGCCCTCAGCACGAGGCTGACACTGCCGAGCCCCGGGACGTTCGGGGTGACAACGGACTGGCACAGGTCCTTGATCGTCGCGGACTGGAACGCCGAGACCGCGACGGGGTGTTCCGTCTTGTCGCCATCGAGGGTGTAACCCGAGTCAATGGCGCCGTACTGGGAGAAACCCTTGCCATCCAGTTGGGACGTCGTCACCTTGAACGACTGACCCGAAACGCTGAACGACGCGGCGAGAGCGCCCTGCGCAAGGGCGACACCTATCGCGGCGGTCGCCGCCACGCTGGGCACCATGACAACCGCGAACCGCTTCCATCTCGTCCCGCCACGCACCTGGGACTCCATATTTCCTCCTTCTCGGACGTACATCTCCGGCCCTGAGTGCCCCCTGTCGGCGGCTTGGTCGGGCAGGGATGGGAGAAGTGCTACGTCCTCGGGAAGGAGAGCGCCCGTACTCGGAGGCGCGAACCGCGCCCGAATCACCGGCGATCACCCCCGAGCGACAACCACTGGTCGCGCCTGAACACTTCACGCACAACCTGCCGGACAGGCTCTGCCGAAGAAGCAGAGACCCCCCTGCCCAAGGGCCGGCGCCACTGCCGCCGGCCCCGCTCGGTGGAACCCAGGAAACCCGTTGCCCCGATTGGCTGTCGGGGGTGCGGGATTGGACCGAGCCCGGCCGATCGTGGTGCATTCTCGCCGCCCTCGCAAGGGGGTTCGTTACTCGCTAGTAACGGCGGGATGCCCGAAGGCCGACCCGTCGACATCGATCGACCACACAGGGTGCCCCCGGGGCGGCCGACATAACCATTGATCCTTGGACGGAATCCGACGGATCGACATCCGCGACTTACTCCTAGTAACAGCGGCCGCGGTTTTGCAAAATTTGGCAAAACGCGCGGCCGCAGTGTCGCTCCGTCGACAAATCTCTCACTCAGGCATCACAGGCCTCAGTGTTTAGGGACAGGTCAGAACAGGGCCCGAGCCAGAGCCCGTCGCGCCGCCGCCACACGCGGGTCGTCGGCGCCGACCACTTCGAACAGCTCGAGCAGCCGTAGCCGCGCGGCGTCCCGGTCGTCACCCGCCGTACGCGCCACCGTGTCGACAAGCCGCCCGAAGGCGTCCTCGACATGACCGCCCACCAGATCCAGGTCGGCGGCCGCGATCTGCGCCTGTACGTCACCGGGCCTCTCGGCGGCGACCTCGCGTACCCGCTGCGGATCGGCGTCCCGCACGCGCTGCAGCAACTCGGCCTGGGCGAGGCCCAGTCTGGCCTCCGTGTTGCCCGGGTCGTCACTCAGCACGTTCTTGTACGCCTGCACCGCGCCGCCCAAGTCCCCCGCGTCCAGGGCCTGTACGGCGGCTTCGAGCAGCGCGTCGTACGGTCCGGCCGGCACCTCGGGAGCCGCCGGGGCCTCGCTCGGCTGCGCGTCCGGATCGACCGTCAGGCCGGTCAGTCCGAAACGCTCCTCGGCGACCTGCACGAGCTGATCCAGGGTTCCCCGGATCTGCGCCTCGGGCGCGGCGCCCTGGAAGAGCGGCAGGGCCTGGCCGGCCACCACCGCGAAGACGGCCGGGATCCCCTGGACCCCGAACTGCTGCATCAGCATCTGATTGGCGTCGACGTCGATCTTGGCGAGGACGAACCGGCCGTTGTACTCGGCGGCGAGGCGCTCCAGGAGAGGGCTCAGCTGCTTGCACGGCTCGCACCACTCGGCCCAGAAGTCGACGACGACGGGCACCTCGGTGGAACGCTGCAGGACGTCACGCTCGAACCCCGCCTCGTCCACATCAACAACAAGGCTCGCGGCGGAGACTGCGCCCCCACCGCCCTGCTGCGCCGCTTCGGCGCGCGCCTGCTCCGCCTTCGTCTTGGCCTCCTGGGCCGCCTTCACCGCGGCGAGGTCGACGACTCCGCTCATGGACATGTTCCGTGGCTGCATGACTCCATCCTCCCCCCTACGCGCGCACACGTGAAAAGCAAGGTGGAAGCCGAGCCTGCCGCGTGACGCACGCTTTCGCCACGAGTCGTGGCGAAACCGCCTTGGGGACCCCCGAGACACCATGCGGCGCCCCGCCTCGGCCCCCCGCGCACAGGCCGCCCCCGCCGGGCCGCAGGTATTTTTGCACGGCATCACGGAAGGCCCGTGATGTCAAAACCCCGCCGGCTCCGTGTACACGCCCCACTCGTCCCGCAGGGCGTCACAGATCTCCCCCAGCGTCGCCTCCGCACGGACGGCGCGCAGCATCGGCTCGATCATGTTCGAGCCATCCCGCGCGGCCGCCAGCATGGCCGACAGCGCCTCCCGCACAGCCACGTCGTCCCGCCCCGACCTCCGCTCGGAGAGCACCCGCACCTGCTCCCGCTCCACCTCGTGGCTGACCCGCAGGATCTCCAAGTCACCGGTCACGGACCCATGGTGGACGTTCACCCCCACGACCCGCTTTTCCCCCTTCTCCAAAGCCTGCTGGTACTGGAACGCGGACTCGGCGATCTCCCCGGTGAACCACCCGTCGTCGATGCCCCGCAGAATCCCGGACGTGATCGGCCCGATGGGATGCCGCCCGTCCGGATGCGCCCGCAGCCCCCGCTCCTTGATCTGTTCGAAGATCCTCTCCGCGTCGGCCTCGATCCGGTCGGTCAGCTGCTCGACGTACCAGGAACCGCCCAGCGGGTCGGCCACATTGACGACTCCCGCCTCCTCCATCAGCACCTGCTGGGTGCGCAGAGCGATCTCCGCCGCCTGCTCCGACGGCAATGCGAGCGTCTCGTCCAGCGCATTGGTGTGCAGCGAGTTCGTGCCGCCCAGAACCGCCGCGAGCGCCTCAACCGCCGTTCGTACGACGTTGTTGTACGGCTGCTGGGCCGTCAGCGAGACACCGGCGGTCTGCGTGTGGAAGCGCAGCCACTGCGCCTTCTCGGACCTGGCGCCGTACACGTCCCGCATCCACCGCGCCCAGATCCGCCGCGCCGCACGGAACTTGGCGATCTCCTCGAAGAAATCGACATGCGCGTCGAAGAAGAAGGAAAGGCCGGGGGCGAACACCTCCACGTCGAGCCCGCGGCTCAACCCCAGCTCGACGTAGCCGAATCCGTCCGCCAGTGTGTACGCCAGCTCCTGCGCGGCCGTAGACCCGGCCTCCCGGATGTGGTAGCCGGAGACGGACAGCGGCTTATAGGCGGGGATCTTCGACGCGCAGTGCTCCATCAGGTCGCCGATGAGCCGCAGATGAGGCTCGGGCTGGAAGAGCCACTCCTTCTGCGCGATGTACTCCTTGAAGATGTCCGTCTGGAGCGTGCCGTTCAGCACGCCCGGGTCGATGCCCTGCCGCTCGGCCGCGACGAGGTACATACAGAAGACCGGGACGGCGGGTCCCGAGATCGTCATGGACGTCGTGACGTCACCCAGCGGGATGTCCTTGAAGAGGACCTCCATGTCGGCGGCGGAGTCGATCGCGACCCCGCAGTGCCCGACCTCGCCGAGCGAGCGCGGATCGTCGGAGTCACGCCCCATGAGCGTGGGCATGTCGAAAGCCACGGACAGGCCGCCCCCGCCGTTGGCGAGGATCGTCCTGTAGCGCTCGTTCGTCTGCTCGGCGTTGCCGAATCCTGCGAACTGCCGGATGGTCCACGTCCGCCCTCGATAGCCGGTCGCGTAGAGCCCCCGCGTGAAGGGGTACTCACCGGGCCAGCCGATCCGCTCGAACCCGTCGTAGGTGTCCCCGGGCCGAGGTCCGTACACCGGCTTCACCGGATCCCCGGAGAGCGTGGTGAAGTCGGCCTCGCGCTTGCGTGAGGCGTCGTAACGGGCCTGCCAGCGTCGGCGGCCCTCTTCGATGGGGTCAGCGTCCATCCTTCGAATTTACTAGGACGTCCTAGTACATGTCGACGGCAGACCGCCACAGATCACACCTGTGGCGGTAGCGCCTACGCCTCGGCGACCGCGGCCGGGTCGTCCACGACCCTGGCATCCAGCTCGTGGCTGACCTTGCGCTCCACGAAGAACGCCGCGGTCGGAAGGGTGCCCGCGAGCAGCACCCAGACCTGCTTGCCGACCGGCCACCTCGCCTTGGCGCCCAGATCGAAGGCGAAGACGAGATACACGACGTACAGCCAGCCGTGCGCGATGCCGACCACCCGCGTGAAGTCGGCGGCGCCGTCCATCTTCAGCACATACTTGGCGATCACCCCGAGGGTCAGCAGAACCAGCAGCACACCGGTGATGTAGGCCATGACGCGGTAGCGGGTCAGCACGCTTTTTTTCATGGGCACGAGCGTAACCGGCGGTTTCGTACGATCTTCGGGCGCCCCCGAGGGGTACCGGCAGGGCGCACGCATACGAGCGGAACGCCCTATTCCTTGTCGAAGTCGTGCGCGGCGACGCGCAGCGGCCGCAGCATCGCGAAGATCTCCCCGCACTCCTCGGCGTCGTACACCCCGAGCCCGAAGTCCATCGCCATCAGGTCGTGGGTGGCCGCTTCGCAGACCTCGCGGCCTTTCTCGGTGATGGAGGCGAGCGTGCCGCGCCCGTCGCTGGGGTTGGGCCGCTTGGCGACGAGCCCTGACCTCACGAGCCGGTCCACGGTGTTCGTGACGGACGTCGGGTGCACCATGAGCCGCTCGCCGATCTTGGACATCGGCAGCTCGCCCGCCTTGGAGAAGGTGAGCAGCACGAGCGCCTCGTAGCGTGCGAACGTCAGTCCGTACGGCTTGACCACCGCGTCGACCTCGGCCAGCAGGATCTGCTGCGCGCGCATGATCGAGGTGATCGCGGCCATGGAGGGTACGTTCCCCCAGCGCTGCTTCCAGTGTTCGTCGGCGCGGGCGATGGGGTCGAAAGGGAGACTGAGCGGCTTCGGCACGGCAAGGACCCTACCGGCCGGTCATATCGCGGTCAGCCCCCGTCTCGCGCTTCGGTCCCCGACCAGGCGGGCCCGCCCCTTTCCCGACCCGCCCCTTCCCGCAGCCGGGGGCTGCGCCCGGTGCTTGGATGGCAGCGGGCCGTGCGGGCCGACAGGGTCGGCCGGCCGACTTCCTCACCGGTGCCAAGCTGGACGAATTCGACGTCACGGCGTAGGGAGTCGTCATGGGGCAGTGTCCGCAGTGCGGCGGCAGCGCCCAGCCAGACCCGGAACACTCCGGAGTGATGCGCTGCCTATCGTGCTGGCACGTCTGGACACTGCCCCGTGAGCGCTCCTGCCCCGACTACCGACCGATGCTGATCACTGCGCAAGCTCGGACGGTTCTCCAGGAAGTGCCGGAGCCGTAGCCGCTGGGTGCGGTGCATGGGCAGGGCGTCAATCTCGCTGAGGTCCACGAATCGCGCTTCTGTGGACTCGTCGGAGACTGTCAGCGATCCGGCCACGATGCGCTCGTTAAAGCACACGTTGAATTGCCGCCGTACTTCTCCGTCGCTGTACGCGATGACGTGGCGGGGGTCTGTGTACGTGCCGACAAGCCCGTGATGTTTCCGGCAGGGTGAAGTAGAGCCAGTGCGGCAGCAGGCATGGGAGCCACTGTTTCGGCAACGGAATCGGGAGCCAGTCTGTATGACGTTGTGCAACATGCCGCTTTCGGCGTAATAGGCAGGTTGGACTGTTTGGCCGCGCCACTCTGTGCGGGTTGATCACGGTCGTGTCAGGAGACTGTGGGTGCATAGATCGCATGAGTGGCTGTATGAGCGGATCCGCCGGGACAAGCGGCAGAACCCGGAGATGTCGGGGCGGGCTTTGGCCCGATGCTGATCGAGGTGCTGCTGTTGCATCGGCAGCTGCCCGCTGATGCAGTCGTGGCGGGCATGGCCACTGTCTTGAAGGTTGGCTCCGTCAGCACCGACCTGGTGGCCATCGAAACCCGCAAGGCCGTGGAGATGCGGGAGGCGGAGGATGTCGGCGATGAGCCGGATGGCGACGGCGGGCACGACGAGCAGGCAGGCGAGGCCGCCTATGACGATAAGGCTGACGGCGCAAAGGTGATCTCGCTGCATGCGCGGCTGCCGCCGGACGTGCGCACGGCGCTGCCGGACATAAGCAAGTACGACCGGCCGCTGAAGCCGGCCACCACCCAGGCGCCGAGGAAGGGCACGAGCTCATGACTCCCACCAAGACCGCCGAGGCCACCGGGGAACGGGTGGTGCCGGCGAGGATCTCGCTGCCGGGCGACCCGGAGGACGCGCTGATCGATGAGGCATGCCGCGACCTGCGCCTGCCCGCGTTCCGTGAGCGGTTTGTCGGGATCGCAGGCACTGCGCGGCGTGGGCAGGCGTCCTGCAGGCAGTTTCTGCCGGAGTTGTTGCAGATCGAGGTCGCAGACCGGGAGGTGCGCCGGCAGCAGAGGCTGGTGCGGGCGGCGAAGTTCCCTCGGGCCAAACGGCTGGAGGACTTCACTTTCGAGAAGAACCCCGACGTTCCTCCCGAGCTCATCGGTGAGCTGAAGAACCCGGCCTGGGCGGCCGAAGGCCAGCCTCTGGTCCTGATCGGTGACAGCGGCACGGGCAAGAGCCGTCTGCTGATCGGTATCGGTACAGCGGTCACCGAAGCGGGTCTGACGGTCCGCTACACCACGACCTCGGCCCTGGTGAACGAGCTCGCCGAGGCGGACGCGGCCAAGTGCCTGTCCGGTGTGATCGCCCGCTACAGCAAGGACGACCTGGTGTGCCTGGATGAGTTCGGCTACCTGAACCTGGACAAGATGGGCGCCAAGCTGCCGTTCCAGATTTTCACCGAGCGGGAGGAACGCAAGGCCACCGCGGTGGCCTCCCATGCCCCGTTCAATGAATGGGACAAGACCTTCACCGACCCACGTCTGTGTTCGGCGATCGCTGACCGGCTCACCTTCAAAGGCACGCTGATCCAGACCGGCACCGACTCCTACCGGCTGAAGGCCACCGAGAACGAGCACCGCTCCGCCAAGCGATCGTGATGGCGGATGGCAAGGAGGAGGACGGACCGCAGCGGCCGCCGCGCTCTGACCGGTTTCAGCGTCTGGATGCCGAGTTGGGCCGGATCGATGAGCAGCTGCGCGCTCTGGCCGCCGCCAAGGAACGGATTCAGGGTCTGTTGGACGCGGTGGTGGCCATCACCCGGGAGGTGGAGCTGCCCGCGGTGCTGCAGCGCATTGTGACCACCGCCATGGACTTGGTCGGCGCCCGCTACGGGGCGCTGGGAGTTCTTGACGAGTCCGGCGAGTATCTGGCGCAGTTCATGGCTACCGGACTGTCCGAGCAGGAACGCGCGGCTCTGGTCGAGGTGGGGTTTCCTCGCGGTCTGGGCGTGCTCGGACACCTGATCCGCCACCCCGAACCCGTGCGGATCGACGACATCTCCTCTCACCCGGCCTCGGTCGGGTTCCCGCCCGGTCACCTGCGCCTGCGCACCCTGCTGGGCGTGGCCATCAGCGTCCGCGGGGAGATCTACGGCGACCTCTATCTCTCCGAACGACGCGACGGGCAGCCCTTCGACATCCACGACGAGGGCATCGTCGTCGCCCTGGCCGCCGCCGCCGGTATCGCGATCGAGAACGTCCGCCTCTTCGAACAGGTCCGTGCCGGATCCGAACAGTTCCAGCGGCGTTTGCTGCCGACGCTGCCCGACATGCGGCCCTTCGACGCCGCCGTGTTCTACCGGCCCGCCGCCGAACCCCACCACTTGGGCGGCGACTGGTACGACGCCATCCTCCTTCCGGACGGCGCGGTGGCGGTCGTCATCGGCGACGTGGTCGGTCACGATCTGCATGCCGCCGCCGCCATGGCCTCCACCCGTCACATGCTGCGCGCCCTGCTGTTCACCCTGCGTACTCCGCCCAGCGCGGTCCTCGCCCAGCTCGATCGCACCCTGCAAGCCATTACCGACAACCCTGTCACCACCACCAGCCTGGCGCGCATCGAACCCGCGGGGGCTGCCTGGAGGCTGCACTGGAGTATCGCGGGCCACGTCCCCCCACTGCTGATCACCCCCGGTGGTCGAGCGGAATACCTGTTCAGGGAGCCCGGACTACCACTGAACGTCGACAGCGGGCAGCCCCGCCCCGACCACACCCACCACCTGCCCCCGGCTGCCACCGTGGTCTTCTTCACCGACGGCCTCATCGAACACCCCGACCACCCCATCGACGAGAGCCTGGACGAACTCGCCGAGCTCGCCACCACCAACGCAGCCCTGCCGCTGCAGGACTTCGTGCAGGCCCTGGCCGACCACCACCCCAGCGACGGGCACGACGACATGGCCATCCTCGCCCTGCGCACCCCGCACTGAAGCCGCACAGGCCCAGCGCTATGGCCGGCGCGGAACCGCCAGGGCGCGGCCCTGGGCGATCACCCCCAAGCCATCCCGGCAGAGACATTGCAGAAAGGTCGCGCAGATGAGTGGTGGCGTGGTGGATCCGGCAGGTGCGGCGGACGAGGAACGACTGGGCAAGGCCGAGGGGAAGCCTTCCCGATGACTGGTGCGAACCGCGGCAAGCTCCGGCGTGCCGGCATGACAGCCCTGCAGATCGGTGCCGTCGCCGCGCTGTACTACGCCTTGGGCAGGCTGGGGTTGCTCCAGCAGCTGGTGCGCGGCCAGGTCACACCGCTGTGGCCCCCGACCGGCATCGCACTGGCCAGCCTGCTCCTGATCGGCCCGCGCATCTGGCCCGGGATCGCTCTCGGCGCCTTGCTGGTCAACGTCCCACTCGGGCCATCGACCACCGCCGTTCTCGCGATCACGACCGGCAACACCCTCGCGCCCCTGTGCTCCTACGCGCTCCTTCGGCGCACCGGGTTCCACACCTGGATGAACCGCTTCCAGGACGCGCTCGCGCTGGTCTTCCTCGGAGCGTTCACCGGCACGCTCATCAGCGCGACGGTGGGCAGCAGCACCCTGCTCCTCGCCCATGCTCTGCACGCCGGCGGGTTCTGGCCTACATGGTGGGTCTGGTGGACCGGCGACGCGATGGGCGTTCTGCTGGTCACCCCACTGCTGCTCGTGCTCCGCTCGGCACGCTGGCCGAAGGACACACCACCATCCCGGTGGGGGGAGGGATCCCTGCTTGCGGCGGCCACCATCGGCGTCGCTCTCCTCGAAACCGCCCCCGTACCGCTGACCTTCCTTGCCTTCCCACTGCTGACCTGGGCGGCCTTCCGCTTCCAGCGCGCCGGAGCCGCCCCTTGCGCGCTGGCCGTCTCGACCTTTGTGATCGTCGCCGCCACCCGCGGGACAGGCCCATTCGCCGGTCACACCCTGCTCACCAAGATGATCTCACTGCAGGCATTCAACGGTGCTGCCGCACTGACCGCGCTGCTGCTCGCCGCAGCCATCACCGAGCGAAACCAGACCCAGGCAGAGATCGAGCAGGTCTGCAGGCGGCTTTCCGAGATGGTGGCAAGAACCGCGCGGGACCTCGGCGGCCCATCAGCACTTCCCGACGGCGACGAGCAGGAAGAAAACGGCGGACCCACTCGGCCGTCGTGATCAATCGACAGCACAGTCGTGTACGGGCAACGGCCCTCATCCACAGTGTGTCCCGGCCAGGCCCCATGCCGTCGAAAGACGCCACGAGAGACGGCGCAGGCAGAGAAGACCCGGATCCGCCGAACCACGCCTGTCAAGGCCCACAGTGCGTTATCTGTTCGGCGCTGAAGCAGAATGCGCCCCTCGCACCGTGACGACGGCTGAAGCAGCGACTACAAGGCTGTTCGGCTTCGGCGCATTCGGATCGTCGTCATACTCGGTCCGTGCCATGGATCAGCCTTCCCGTACGGGCGTAGCTGTGTCGCACACGACGTTGAAGCTCTCGGCGTGCGGTTCGGGAGCCCCCACTCGCGCACGACCCGCACAGCGTCGGCGACGTACTCACCCCCGTGCTCGCCGCCACCCAGTGGCGTCACGGAGAAGGCGACGATCACGCGTTGACGACTCCTTCCTTGCGGGCGCGGGACGCGATCACTGCGTCCTCGGACTCACGCTTGAGCCTGCGCTCCGCGAGGAAGCCGCCGCCCGGCAGGACGGAGAGGACGAAGTAGAGAGCGGCCGTCTTCAGCGACCACTTGGTGCGGTTCCAGGCGTCGGCCCAGAAGAGCACGTACAGGATGAAGAGGACGCCGTGGACCGCGCCCATCACGGGCACCGCGTTGAAATCCGTGGTCCGCTTCAGCACCGAGCAGACGAGCAGCAACAGGAACGAGATGGCCTCGGGGGCGGAGACCAGGCGGAGGCGGCGGATGGCGGAGGCGGTCTTGATGTCCACGAGTCACCTTCGGTGGCAGAGGCGGTAGGGGGTTCGAACGCTTTGTGAACGTACGCACAAGCGCTGCCCATTGTGGCACCTGGCGTCCGCCCTCCTCGGCCGGGGGTCGGGGTCCGTTCAAGGCCGGATCATCCCAGGGGACCTGTCCGTGACCACGCCCGGCGGTTACCTTCACACCGTGGCGATGTTCCGACTCCAAGGCAGCAAGGTGCTGGCCGTCGACATGACCGGCGAGGCCGTGAAGGCGAAGAACGGCTCGATGGTGGCGTACGACGGACAGATGGCCTTCAAGAAGATGAGCGGCGGCGGGGAGGGGATACGGGGCATGGTGACCCGGCGCCTCACCGGTGAGCAGATGACCCTGATGGAGGTGAAAGGGCACGGGACCTGCTGGTTCGCGGACCGGGCCAGCGAGATCAACCTTGTGCGGTTGCAGGGCGACAAGCTCTACGTCGAGTCGAGCAATCTGCTCGCGACGGACGCAGGGCTGCACACGGGTACGGCCTTCACGGGGCTGCGCGGCGCCTCGCAGGGCAACGGGCTCTTCACGACGACCATCGAGGGCCACGGCCAGGCGGCGATCATGTCCGACGGGCCGGCGGTGATCCTGCGGGTCAGCTCGCAGTACCCGCTGACGGTCGACCCGGGGGCGTACATCGCGCACCAGGGCGATCTGCGGCAGTCCTTCCAGTCCGGCGTGACGTTCCGCACATACGTGGGCGAGGGCGGTGGCGAGGCCTTCCAGATCCGCTTCGAGGGCGACGGGCTGGTCTACGTACAGCCCAGCGAGCGCAACACGATCGCAGGGGAGGTCTGATGCCCTTCCGCGAGGTCAACTCGAAGATGATCGAGGCCACGGTCGCACCGGGTCAGCGGCTGTTCAGCCAGCGCGGCGCGATGCTCGCCTACCGGGGCGAGGTCTCCTTCACCCCCAACTCGCAGGGCGGCCAGGGCGGGATCATGTCGATGATCGGCCGCCGGGTCGCGAACGAGGCGACACCGCTGATGACCGTGGAGGGCTCCGGCACGGTCCTGTTCGGGCACGGCGGCCACCACATCCAGGTGATCAACCTCACCGGCGACACCTTGTGCGTGGAGGCGGACCGGCTGCTGGCCTTCGACGGCACTCTTGAGCAGGGCACGATGTTCATGGGCTCGCAGGGCGGGGTCATGGGCATGGTCCGGGGGCAGGTCACCGGGCAGGGACTGTTCACGACGACCCTCACGGGTCACGGCGCGGTCGCCGTCATGGCGCACGGCGGAGTCATCGAGGTGCCGATCACCCCGCGGCGCCCCGTCCATGTGGACCCGCAGGCGTACGTGGCACACCACGGTGACGTACGCAACAAGCTGTCCGCCGCGCTCGGCTGGCGCGACATGGTGGGCCGCGGCTCGGGCGAGGCGTTCCAGCTGGAGCTGAGCGGCGACGGCGCGGTGTACGTCCAGGCCTCGGAGGAGAAGCTGTGACCGCCTACCCGGGTTCGGGCCCCGTGATCCACGATCCGATGACGCTCCCGTCGGACGACAACGTCAACAGCTACACCTTCTGCGTGGAGCTCAAGGGGAGCGAGTGGTTCCTGCAGAAGGGCAAGATGGTCGCCTACTACGGCTCGATGGAGTTCAACGGCATCGGGCACGGCCGCCTCGACCGTCTGGTGCGTACGTCGTTCCATTCGCCGCTGCACGCGAGCGACTGGGTCGTGGCCTCCGGCTCGGGCAAGATGCTGCTCGCCGACCGGGCCTTCGACGTGAACTCCTACGACCTGGACGAGGGCAACCTGACCATTCGCTCGGGCAACCTTCTGGCTTTTCAGCCAAGTCTCGCGCTCAAGCAGTCGATCGTGCCGGGCTTTCTGACGCTGATCGGGACGGGCAGGTTCGTGGCCGCATCGAACGGGCCGGTGGTGTTCATGGAGCCGCCGATCCGAGTCGACCCGCAGGCCCTGGTCGGCTGGGCCGACTGCCCGTCCCCGTGCCATCACTACGACCACGGCTACATGACGGGCGTCATGGGCGGTCTACGTGCGCTTACCGGGTTCGGCGGGGCATCCGGAGAGGAGCATCAGTTCGAGTTCGTGGGCGCCGGCACGGTGCTGCTGCAGTCCACCGAGACCCTGATGGCCGAGCAGGCCACGGGGGCGGCCCCGCAGCAGGCTGGGGTACCCGGTGGCGGCGCGGTGCCCGGCGGTCAGGGGCAGCGCTCCGGGCAATCCGGATCGCCGCGTCTTCCCGGACAGTTGGGCGACCTCCAGCGCCGCTTCGGGCTGTGAGCGGTAGTCTGCGGAGTGTGACATCGAACGCCTGCGCACCGTCACACGACTCTTATAAGTTCACCTTTCAACTTCTTAGGTAGAATGCATTTATGGAGACCGAGAGGGCCACACGCTGGCTGACCGATGCGGAGCAGTGCGCCTGGCGCACCCATCTGGAGGTCAACCGGCTGCTGACGTACCAGCTCGAAAGAGACCTCCAGCCGTACGGCCTGACGATGAACGACTACGAGATCCTGGTGAACCTCTCGGAGTCGAAGGGCATGCGGATGCGGATGAGCGACCTCGCCTCGGCGACGCTCCAGTCCAAGAGCCGCCTCTCGCACCAGATCACCCGTATGGAGAACGCGGACCTGGTGCGACGCGAGAGCTGCGAGTCGGACCGCCGTGGGCTGTTCGCCGTGCTCACGGACCACGGCCTGGAGACGATGAGGAAGGTCGCGCCTCATCATGTGGCGTCTGTGCGGCGGCACTTCATCGATCTGCTCCCGCCCGAGGCACTGGAAGAGCTCCACAAGTCCCTGTCGCCGATCGGGGAGCACCTGCGGGGGCAGCGCGGGCGCCCCTGACGACCGGGAACTGGCACCACGGACCCGCGACACGGGTACCGAGCTCGGGCAGACGTGCGGAATTTTCTCAGGGAGCGGGCGCCGAGACGGGTGCCTGCGTCAGGCCCGCCACCAGTTCGTCGGCCGCCCGGTAGGGGTCGAGCTCGCCGGTCACGATGCGCTCCGCCAGCGCGCTCAGGCGGCGGTCGCCGTGCAGGTCGCCGATGCGTTCGCGCAGCGCCGTGACAGCGATCGTCTCCACCTCGTGGGCAGCGCGGGCGAGGCGCCGCTCGGCGAGCACGCCGTGCTCCTCCATCCAGGCGCGGTGCTTCTCCAGGGCCTCCAGGACCTCGTCGACGCCCTCGCCGCGCGAGGCCACCGTCTTCACGATGGGCGGCCGCCAGTCGCCGGGGCCGCGGGACTCCCCGAGGCCGAGCATGTGGTTGAGCTCGCGGGCGGTGGCGTCGGCACCGTCACGGTCGGCCTTGTTGACGACGTACACGTCGCCGATCTCCAGGATTCCGGCCTTGGCGGCCTGGATACCGTCGCCCATGCCGGGCGCGAGCAGCACCACGGACGTGTCCGCCTGCGAGGCGATCTCGACCTCGGACTGCCCGACGCCCACGGTCTCGACGAGGACGACGTCGCAACCGGCCGCGTCCAGCACGCGGATCGCCTGAGGGGCCGCCCAGGCGAGTCCGCCGAGATGGCCGCGGGTGGCCATGGACCTGATGTACACACCGGGGTCCAACGCGTGCTCCGACATCCGTACGCGGTCACCGAGCAGCGCGCCGCCGGAAAACGGTGAGGACGGGTCGACGGCCAGCACCCCGACCCGCTTTCCCTGCCGCCGGTAGGCGGTCACGAGCGCGGACGTGGACGTGGACTTGCCCACGCCCGGCGATCCCGTGATCCCCACGACGTACGCGTTCCCGGCGAGCGGTGCCAGGGCCGCCATGACCTGGCGGAGCTGCTCGGACGCCCCCTCCACCAGGGAGATCAGCCGCGCCACGGCACGCGGCCGGCCCTCCCTGGCCCGGGCCACCAGCGTGGAGACGTCGTCCTGCATCACAGCTCCGTTCTGTGTTCGATTTTGTTCGCCTCCGGGGCGCTACAGCCCGTGCAGAGCCGTACGGACGGTTCAGCCCTCAGAGGCTGTCGGGCTTCCTCTGATCGGGCGGGCGGGGTCTGGCACGCACCCGTCCAGCGTTGTCGTCAGTCGCGACGCTCCGCGTCGACTCCTTCCCCGCCTTGGAATGCTCAGGCCTTGGGTGCCCGCACGATCAGCGCGTCACCCTGGCCGCCGCCACCGCACAGCGCCGCGGCGCCCACGCCGCCGCCCCGCCGCTTCAGCTCAAGAGCGAGATGCAGGACGAGCCGGGCGCCCGACATCCCGATCGGGTGACCCAGGGCAATCGCTCCGCCGTTGACGTTCACCTTTTCCGTGGACACCCCGAGGTCCTTCATTGACTGGACCGCGACGGCCGCGAAAGCTTCGTTGATCTCGATCAGGTCGAGGTCCGAGACCTCCAGGCCCTCCTTCTTGAGGGCGTGCCGGATCGCGTTCGACGGCTGGGAGTGGAGGGAGTTGTCGGGCCCGGCGACGTTCCCGTGCGCCCCGATCTCGGCGATCCACTCGAGGCCCAGCTCGTGCGCCTTGGCCTTGCTCATGACGACGACGGCGGCGGCGCCGTCGGAGATCTGCGAGGCCGATCCGGCCGTGATCGTCCCGTCCTTGGTGAACGCCGGCCGCAGCTTGCCCAGCGACTCGGCGGTCGTCTCGCCGCGGATGCCCTCGTCCTGGTCGAAGACGACGGGCTCGCCCTTGCGCTGCGGGATCTCGACGGGCGTGATCTCGGCTTCGAAGACGCCGTTCTTCTGCGCGGCGGCGGCCCGCCGGTGCGAGAGCGCGGCGATCTCGTCCTGCTCCGGACGGGCGATGCCCAGTCGGGTGTTGTGCTTCTCGGTCGACTCGCCCATGGCGATGTTCTCGAAGGCGTCCGTCAGGCCGTCGTACGCCATCGCGTCGAGCATCTCGATCGCGCCGTACTTGTATCCCTCGCGGGACCTGGGCAGCAGATGCGGCGCGTTCGTCATGGACTCCTGGCCACCCGCCACGATCACGTCGAACTCACCCGCGCGGATGAGCTGGTCGGCCAGCGCGATCGCGTCCAGGCCCGAGAGACAGACCTTGTTGACCGTGAGCGCCGGGACGCTCATCGGGATGCCCGCCTTGACCGCGGCCTGCCGTGCCGGGATCTGACCTGCCCCGGCCTGCAGTACCTGGCCCATGATCACGTACTGCACCTGCTCGCCACCGATCCCCGCACGGTCGAGGGCGGCCTTGATCGCGAAACCACCGAGATCCGCTCCCGAGAAGGACTTCAGGGAGCCGAGCAACCGTCCCATCGGGGTGCGGGCACCCGCGACGATGACGGAGGTGGTGGTGCGGTTCGTTCCAGACATGAGGAGCGATCCCCTTCCAGCTTGCACAGCCGAGGAGTGAACGAGGGTTTACTCGAATGTACTGAGTGGTATCCCGCCCGTCATCCGGCGGGGAGTGTGATCGCGCGCACGTTGCGTAACCACTCCAGGAGCGTTGCACTAACACCATGCTGACGCGAATCGACCACATCGGAATCGCCTGTTTCGACCTCGACAGGACTGCCGAGTTCTACCGTGCCACGTACGGCTTCGAAATCTTCCACTCGGAGGTCAACGAGGAGCAGGGTGTACGCGAGGCCATGCTCAAGATCAACGAGACGTCCGACGGCGGCGCCTCCTACCTCCAACTCCTGGAGCCGACCCGTGACGACTCCACCGTCGCGAAGTGGCTGGCCAAGAACGGCGAGGGCGTGCACCACATCGCCTTCGGCACCGCGGACGTCGACGCGGAGGCGGCGGGCATCAAGGACAGGGGCGTACGCGTCCTGTACGAGGAGCCTCGCAGGGGGTCGATGGGCTCGCGCATCACCTTCCTGCACCCCAAGGACTGCCACGGCGTCCTGACGGAACTGGTGACGTCCGCGCGGGTGGGGCCGACTCCTGAGCCGGCCGTTGAGTCGACCGGGCACTGATCTCCGTACTGTATGACCCGGGGGCTGTGCATGTTCCCGGTGACTGCTTCGTCGGCGGCGCGGCGCGGCCCCTGGACTCCCCCAGCCGGAAAAGCCGGTTGGCCAGGTCCCCAGGCGGATGCGGCCCGGTAGGGTTGGGGGCGGTCGTCGCTCCTTGAGGGCGACCGCGGGCCGGGGTCCGGGTTTCGGGGGACGAGCGTCGGGGCAGCAGCCCATGCTCCGCCGTTGATCTGACACCATTCCCCGGGGGCCCCGTTCGGCGGATGGACGGAGCTCGTTTGGAGAGACTTGCGACCAGGGGACGGATGGGACCGCGCAGTGCGGGGCTACGAACGCCAGGAGCGAGAGCCGGCGGCTGACGTCGACCACCTCTCTCGGTTCGAGGCCGAGATGGAACGGCTGAAGACCGAGCGGGAGAAGGCCTTCCAGCACGCCGAGGACCTCGGCTATCAGGTCGAGGTGCTGCGCGCCAAGCTGCACGAGGCGCGGCGCAACCTCGCGTGTCGCCCTGCCTTCGACGGCGGCGACCTCGGCTACCAGGCCGAGCAGATGCTCCGGAACGCGCAGATCCAGGCCGACCAGCTGCGCCAGGACGCGGAGCGGGAGCTGAGCCAGGCCCGCGCGCAGACCCAGCGGATCCTCCAGGAGCACGCCGAGCAGGCCGCCCGGCTCCAGGCGGAGCTGCACACCGAGGCGGTGTCCCGCCGTCAGAAGCTCGACCAGGAGCTGGCCGAGCGCCGGCAGATCGTCGAGTCGCACGTCAATGAGAACGTCGCCTGGGCCGAGCAGCTGCGCGCCCGCAGCGAGCAGCAGGCCCGCCGTCTCCTCGACGAGTCCCGTGCCGAGGCCGAGCAGGCACTGTCCGCCGCCCGCACGGAAGCCGAACGGGTCGCCGCCAAGGCCCGGCAGCGCCTCCAGAACGATGCCGAGGCCGCCCGCGCGGAGGCCGAGGCGCTGCTGCGCCGGGCCCGTACGGACGCCGAGCGCCTGCTGAACGCCGCGTCCACGCAGGCGCAGGAGGCCACCGACCACGCCGAGCGACTGCGCAGCTCCACGGCGACCGAGACGGACTCGGCCCGCCGTCAGGCCACCGAGCTGAGCCGGGCCGCCGAGCAGCGCATGACGGAGGCCGAGGCGGCGCTGCGCGAGGCGCGGGCCGAGGCGGACAAGACGGTCGCCGAGGCGAAAGAGGCCGCGGCCAGGGCCCTGTCGAGCGCCGAGTCCACCAACGAGCAGCGCACGCGTACGGCCAAGGAGCAGGTCGCCCGGCTGGTCAACGAGGCCACCAAGGAGGCCGAGGCCACCAAGACGGATGCCGAGCAGGTCATCGCGGACGCCCGCCTGGAGGCGGAGAAGATCCTCGCTGAGGCCGGTGAGAAGGCTCGCAGCGCGACCGCCGAGGAGACCGCGTCCCAGCTCTCCAAGGCCGCCCGCACGGCCGAGGAGGTCCTCGACAAGGCGTCGGAGGACGCCAAGCAGACCACCAGGGCGGCGGCCGAGGACGCCGAGCGGATCCGTTCCGAGGCCGAGGCGGAGGCGGACCGGCTGCGTGCCGAGGCGCACGACATCGCCGAGGAGCTCAAGGGCGCGGCGAAGGACGACACCAAGGAGTACCGCGCCAAGACGGTCGAGCTGCAGGAGGAGGCGCGCCGGCTGCGCGGCGATGCCGAGCAGCTGCGTGCCGACGCGGTCGCCGAGGGTGAGCGGATCCGCGCCGAGGCGCGACGCGAGGCCGTCCAGCAGATCGAAGAAGCGGCAAAGACCGCCGAGGAGCTGCTCGCCAAGGCGAAGGCCGACGCGGACGAGCTGCGCTCCACCGCCACGACCGACAGCGAACGGGTGCGCACGGAGGCCATCGAGCGCGCCACGACGCTGCGCCACCAGGCCGAGGACACCCTGCAGCGCACGCGCGACGAGGCCGAGCGGCACCAGGCGGAGGCCTTCGAGCAGTCCGAGGCCGTCAAGGCGGAGGCCGAGCGGGCCGCGCAGGAGCTGCGCGAGGACACCGACCGCGCGATCGCCGCCCGGCAGTCCGAGGCCGCCGAGGAGCTGACCCGGCTGCACAGGGAGGCCGAGGACCGCTTCGCCGCCGCCGAGCAGGCGCTGACCGAAGCCCGCGCGCAGGCCGAGCGGGTCCGCCGCGAGGCCGTCGAGGAGTCGGACCGGCTGCGCGCCGAGGCCGCCGACCGGATCCGTACGCTGCGGGCACAGGCCGAGGCGGAGGCCGAGCGGGTGCGCTCGGAGGCCGCCTCCGACGCGTCCGCGTCGCGGGCCGAGGGCGAGGCCATCGCCGTACGGCTGCGTTCGGAGGCCTCGGTCGAGGCCGAGCGGATGAAGTCGGAGGCCCAGGACTCGGCCGACCGCGTACGGGGGGAGGCGCAGGCCGCCGCCGAGAGGCTGGCGACCGAGGGCGCCGAGACGCTGGCCGCCGCCCAGGAGGAGGCCACCCGCCGCCGGCGCGAGGCCGACGAGCTCCTCGGCGCCGCCCGCGAGGAGGCCCACCAGGAGCGGGAGCGGGCGCGCGAGCAGAGCGAGGAGCTGCTGGCCTCGGCGCGCAACCGCGTGGAGGAGGCGCAGATCGAGGCCCGCCGGCTGGTCGAGGAGGCCGACCGCCGGGCCACCGAGATGGTGTCGTCCGCCGAGCAGACCGCGCAGCAGGTGCGTGACTCCGTGGCCGGACTGCACGAGATGGCGCAGGAGGAGATCGCCGGGCTGCGCTCGGCCGCCGAGCACGCCGCGGAGCGTTCGCGCACGGAGGCGCAGGAGGAGGCGGACCGGGTCCGTGCCGACGCGTACGCGGAGCGGGAGCGGGCCGCCGAGGATGGCAACCGTCTTCGGCGCGAGGCCCGGGAGGAGGCGGACGCCGCCAAGTCCCTCGCGCAGCGCACGGTTTCGGAGGCGATCAGCGAGTCCGACCGGATCCGGTCGGAGGCCCGCGAGAACGCCAACCGCGCCCGGTCGGAGGCGGCGACACAGGCGGACACCCTCATCGCCGAGGCGACCGCCGAGGCGGAGCGGCTCACCACGGAGACGAACGCGGAGGCGGAGCGGGTCCGCGCCGAGTCCGTGGCGAAGGCCGAGCAGCTGGTCTCGGGCGCGACGAGCGACGCCGAGCGGCTGCGCGCCGAGGCCGCCGAGACCGTCGGCTCCGCGCGGCAGCACGCCGAGCGGGTCCGCAGCGAGGCGCAACGACTCACGGCAGAGGCGAAGGCCGAGGCGGAGCGGGTCACGTCGGCCGCGCGCGACAAGGCCGACCGCACGCTGGACGAGGCCCGCAAGGACGCCAACAAGCGGCGCTCCGAGGCGGCCGAGCAGGTCGACAAGCTCATCACGGAGGCGACCTCCGAGGCCCGGAAGCTGACCTCGGAGGCGCAGCAGTCCGCGCACAGGACGACGGCGGACGCCGAGGCGCAGGCCGACACGATGGTGGGCGCGGCTCGCAACGAGGCCGAGCGGCTGGTCTCCGAGGCAACCATCGAGGGCAACTCGATGGTGGAGCGGGCCCGTACGGACGCCGACGAGCTGCTGGTCGGCGCGCGCCTGGACGCCACGGCGATCAGGGAGCGCGCGGAGGAGCTGCGCGACCGGATCACCGGCGAGATCGAGCGGCTGCACGAGCGGGCCCGCCGTGAGTCCGCCGAGACGATGCGGTCGGCCGGCGAGCGGTGCGACGCGCTGGTGAAGGCCGCGGAGGACCAGCTGAAGGAGGCGGAGACAAAGGCCGAGGACCTGGTCTCGGAGGCCACCTCCGAGGCGGGCAGCGTGCGTATCGCCGCCGTACGGAAGGCCGAGGGTCTACTCAAGGAGGCCGAGCAGAAGAAGTCCGCGCTCATCGCCGCGGCCGAGCAGATCCGCTCCGACGCCGAGCACGAGGCGAAGCGCATGGTCGAGGAAGGCAAGCGCGAGCTCGAGGTGCTGGTCCGCCGCCGCGAGGACATCAATGCCGAGATCTCCCGTGTCCAGGACGTCCTTGAGGCGTTGGAGTCTTTCGAGGCCCCGTCGGGCGGCAAGGACGGGGGCGTCAAGGCGGGTGCCGCGGCCGGTGCGACTCGTTCGGGTGGCAAGTCGTCAGAGGGCTAGTCAAAAAGTACAGATTTCGTGCTCATTAGGGAGATTCGGTGCCGTCCCTGGCAAGCTCTCCCGCGGTAAGCCACCAAATAGGGTGTCATTCTCCATATCAATCGGGCTACTGCCCGATGACACGCCGCGTTTGACCCCTAGGATTCCACCTAACACCTCACCGGTCTCATTCGACAGGAACCCCATGAGCGACACTTCCCCCTACGGCTTCGAGCTTGTGCGGCGTGGGTACGACCGCGCTCAGGTGGACGAACGCATCTCAAAGCTCGTCTCCGACCGTGACAGCGCTCTGGCTCGTATCACTGCGCTGGAAAAGCGCATCGAGGAGCTCCACCTCGAGACGCAGAACGCCCAGGCCCAGGTGGGCGACGCAGAGCCGTCGTACGCAGGTCTCGGCGCGCGCGTCGAGAAGATCCTCCGCCTCGCCGAGGAGGAGGCGAAGGATCTGCGCGAGGAGGCTCGCCGCGCGGCCGAGCAGCACCGCGAGCTCGCCGAGTCCGCCGCCCAACAGGTGCGTAACGACGCGGAGTCGTTCGCTGCCGACCGCAAGGCCAAGGCAGAGGACGAGGGCGTCCGGATCGTCGACAAGGCCAAGAGCGACGCTTCGCAGCTGCGCTCCGACGCGCAGAAAGACGCGCAGTCCAAGCGCGAGGAGGCGGACGCCCTCTTCGAGGAGACCCGCGCCAAGGCCGCGCAGGCCGCCGCCGACTTCGAGACGAACCTCGCCAAGCGCCGCGACCAGTCCGAGCGCGACCTGGCGTCGCGGCAGGCCAAGGCCGAGAAGCGGCTCGCGGAGATCGAGCACCGCGCGGAGCAGCTGCGCCTGGAGGCGGAGAAGCTGCGTACGGACGCCGAGCGCCGGGCCCGTCAGACGGTCGAGACCGCTCAGCGCCAGGCCGAGGACATCGTGGCCGACGCGAACGCCAAGGCGGACCGGATCCGTTCGGAATCCGAGCGCGAGCTGGCGGCTCTCACCAACCGCCGCGACTCGATCAACGCTCAGCTGACGAACGTCCGCGAGATGCTCGCGACGCTGACCGGTGCGGCCGTCGCCGCCGCGGGCGCTCCGGAGCAGGACGAGCCGATCTCGCGTGGTGTGCCGGCGCAGCAGTCCCGGTAAGCGCGGTTTGTAAGGAATCCGCGGGTCGGCTGTGGCTGGTCTCACCCACGCGGCCCAGCCGCATATGTCACAGCCCCGCGCCCCTTCCAGGCGCCGCAAAGCCCCCTGCTGGGCCGGTTCTACTGATCCCCGCAACACCCTGGAGTTCAGGGAGTTGCGGGGA
>CAMLJW010000008.1 GCA_946480485.1 uncultured Streptomyces sp.
AACCTGAAGGGGAACCTGAAGGGGAACCGGAAGGTCACGTCCGCCCGCCGACCGTACTGTGGGTCGGCGGACTGTCCCCCATCAAGGCCCCGGCGCTGGCTCTGCGCTCCTTCGCCCTGCTGCTGGCCGAGATCCCCGACGCACGCCTCGTGGTGCTCGGAGACGGCCCGCTCCGTGCGGAGTTGACGCGCCTGGCCGCACAGCTGAAGGTGGCCGAGTCCATCTGCTTCCGGGGACGGCTGCCGTGGAAGCAGGCGCTCGAGGCCTACGACGAGGCCGACGCGCTGCTGTTCACCAGCCTTCGCGACTCGTTCGGTGTTCAGACTCTGGAGGCGTGGGCCCGTGGACTGCCGGTCGTACACCTCGACCACCAGGGAGTCAGGGACTTCTCCGCGCCCGGCGGCGCGGTTCGCGTTCCGCTGGGTGGTCCCGCCGACCTCCCGCAGCGCCTCGCACAGGCGCTTCGCCACGTACTCACCGACGAACCGGCCCGGCGCCGCATGGCTGCGGCTGGACCGCAATGGGCACGGCAGCACACCTGGTCGGCCAAGGCCGAGCTCGCCGAGCAGCTGTATCGCACGGTCCTGAGCGGTCGCTGACATTCACCAGAGAGGACTTAGATGCGTTCCGCCGCACCCATGGGACAGGCACGCACCCGTGCAGGCGCCTGCTCGCCACGTAGCACGAAGAGCTGCTGAGGGTGGCCATGTGAACGAGGCAGCCCGTCCCCAGATGGTTCCTTCAGCCAGGAGCTCGACAACCTATCGTGTGGCGCTGGTGCACAGCTTCTACTCATCACGCCGGCCCAGCGGAGAGAACGTGGCCGTACTCGATCAAGCGGAGGCACTCCGCCTGGCCGGTCATGAGGTCACCGTGGTCGCCGCGCACACCGACTCGTTGGAAGCCGACCGCAGTTACACCCTGCGTACGGCGATCCGAGTCGCGACCGGATTCGGCCGGTCACCGCTGGCCGACCTCAGACACTTCGCTCCCGACGTGGTCCATGTGCACAACCTCTTCCCCAATTTCGGCACCCACTGGCTGCACGGCTGGCCGGGTGCCGTCGTCGCCACTCTCCACAACTTCCGCCCGGTGTGCGCAGCCGGGACGCTCTTCCGGGACGGCAAGATGTGCACCGAATGCCCCGACGGGGATCGGTGGGCAGGGCTGCGACACTCCTGCTACAGGGGCTCCCGCAGCGCCACGTTCCCCCTTGCCTGGGCCGGGAAGGGTGGTACCGGAGCCCATCCCCTGCTGCGCCGCGCCGAGCGACTGGTGATCCCCTCCGAGCCCAGCCGGGACCTCTATGTGCGCTTTGGCGTACCCGAGGAGCGACTCGCCGTGGTGCCCAACTTCGTCGCCCCGGGAAAGCCGGACCGCACCGCGGACTCTGACGTGGCGTCGACGAGAACAGCCCACCGCTGGGTGTACGTCGGTCGGCTCAGCGAGGAGAAGGGCATCCTGCCCCTGCTGCGGAGCTGGCCGGACGGCGAGCCTCTCGATGTGATCGGTTCCGGGCCGCTGGAGTCGGCCTGCAGGGCAGTTGCTCCCAGGACGGTGAGGATGCTCGGTGCGTTCTCGCGCGTGCAGCTCATGGCCCGGCTTCCGCGCTACACCGGCCTGGTCTTTCCCAGCGTCTGCCCGGAGATCGCGGCACCCCTCGTCTATCAGGAAGCCCTGGCCGCCGGGGTGCCGGTACTCGCCCTGGCCGGATCAGCGGCGGCGGACAGCGTGCGCCGGGACGGCCCAGGCGCGGTCTACAGCGGCAACGACGAACTGCCACATGCCCTGTCGGCCGCACGCCGGCACTTCCCGACACTGCGGGACCACTGCCGCCGGGTACACGCCGAGCGATACACGGCACGATCTTGGACGGCCGGCATCGAGGCCGTGTATACGAAGGCCGTGGAGCAGGCCGCGGGCGGACGGCCGGCCGGCGCCGCGGAGCCGGCATGCTGAGCACGGCCAGAACCCAGCGGCGCGTCGTCGTGGTACAGCCCTACGTTCCGGGCTACCGGACCTCCTTCTTCAACCACCTGCAAGCCCGCCTGGATGCTTCAGGCGTCGCCCTGGAGGTGCTGCACGGACCGCCACCGCCGCACCACGCGGCCCGGCGGGACGCGTCTTCCTGCGCCTGTGCCGTACAGGTGCCCTCTCGGCGACTGCATGCCCCGGGGGGACGTTCACTGCTGTGGAACCAGGTACTGAACCGGGCGGCTACCGCCGGCGCCGTGGTGTTCGAACAGGCGCTGCACAACCTGGAAATGTATCCGCTCCTCCTGAGGCAGTTGGTCGGACGCGTCACCGGGCGTGGCCCCCGAGTGGCCTTCTGGGGCCACGGCCGGACCTACACCAAGTCGCCGAGCAGCCTGGAGGAGACCACCAAGGACGCGGTGACGAGGCTGGGTTCGTGGTTCTTCGCCTACACGGAAGGCGGAGCAGCGCATGTCGCCTCACAAGGATTCCCCCGGGAACGAATCACCGTGGTACGCAACTCCATTGACACCACGGAGCTGACGACCGCCCACGCGCGAGCCATGAGTCCGGGAACAGCACAGTTCACCGATGCGGCGCAGCTGCGCGAGCAGTACGGCCTGGTCATCGGGCGCACCGCGCTCTATCTCGGCGGGCTGGACGCACCGAAACGAATCCCGTTCCTGCTGCAGTGCGCCGACCGGATCGCAGGTGAACTCCCCGGTTTCCGCTTGCTGGTCGCCGGTGACGGCGCCGACCGGCACCTGGTGGACGAGGCTGCCGCCCGGCCCGGCAGCCCGGTGATCGCGGCGGGTCGTATCGAGGGGCAGCGCATCGCGTTGCTCGGCGCAGTGAGCGACGTCATGCTGATGCCTGGCCGGGTCGGACTGTGCGCGGTGGACTCCTTCGCACTGCGTACGCCCATCGTCACGACCGACTGGCCCTGGCACGCCCCCGAGTTCGAGTACCTGACCGACGGTCGCAACGCCGTTGTCGCACCGGACGAACCAGCCGCTTACGTCGCGGCCGTGACGGGGCTTCTGCGCGACCCGGCGATGTTGACAGACCTGGCAAGGGCATGTGAGTGCGATGCCGCGGAGTACACGACGGAGGGTATGGCGAGGCGCTTTTGCGACGGCGTGCTGCAGATGATGGCGCATGGCCGGCCTTGATGAGCGCGTGCGGTGGACACCGCGACGAGGACGTTGGTTCGGCCGCGACAGCGACTGAGCCGGGAAAAGGTGGGAAGGAACTCCTGTGCGGGTACATGAGGCTGGATTTCTCGGTCGAGTCGGCAAGACGGTGGCACCAGGGTTGTCTCGTCTGGCGACCAAGCCCCGGCGTCGGGAGGGCATGCGTCTCCTCGAGGTCTATCTGCAGATCCTCCAGGGTCGAGGCGCCGGGACAGGTTGGGACCTCCGCGGTGAGGTCATCGCAGCGCAGAGCTTCCTCCGAGGGGTCGATTCCCCGGTGATCTTCGATGTGGGCGCGAACTTCGGGCAATGGACGACGGGGCTGCACACCGCGCTGGGTGCACGGGCCGGCTCCTTCTTCATGTTCGAACCGCAGTCGGCGTGCCGGCCGGCGCTCGCCGGGATGAGTGACAGTCATCGAGTGCTCATCCCGGCAGCGGTGGGTGACCAACCCGGGTCCACGACGATCTTCTCCGACGCGCCGGGGTCCAAAGTCGCGTCGATTCACATGCGTCGAGACTCCTACTTCGGTGACTTGACAGCCCACCAGGACATGGTTCCGGTCACGACGATCGACTGTGAGGTGGAGAAGCGAGAGATCGAACGGATCGACCTGCTGAAACTCGACATCGAGGGGGCGGAATTGGCCGCGCTGCGCGGGGCTCGGACCACCCTCGAGGCGGGCAAAATTGCAACCATTGCATTTGAGTTCGGCTCCGCAAATGTATACTCGCGCACCTTCTTCAGGGATTTCTGGGATCTCCTCGATCCACTCGGCTACCACCTGTGGAGAATTTGCCCGGGCGGAGAACTCTTGTCCCTGGTCGAGTACACCGAAGAGCTTGAGCATTTCCGCGGGGTGAGCAACTACATCGCGTCGCTGAAATCACCCGAACGCCGGGTCATGCGAAGGAAGTTGAGTTGGGGCGTCGGCGTCGGTCCTGTCGCACCGCCACCACGCAGAGGGGACCATCTCGCGATGCGATAGCTGGCTCGATCGTCCAGCCGCCACGGTTCATCAGCGCCCCCGGCGAGCGGCAAACCGCCAACGCGGCACCGAACGCGCGAAATTCTTCTGTACGCCCGGCATCCACACGACACCGTTCCCCATTCAGCCTGGGTTGGATCGTCCGCTATGTATGCTTTGCCTCATGTTGGGTTTGATGGCATCGCCGTCCGTGGAGCACAAGCGGCCACGCCTGTCATTGGTCGCCATTGCAGCCTTTTGGATTCTCGTAGGAGGGAACCTTCCCGGCGCGGGATTGAATGCCTCAGCCACCGTTCTCATCTTTCTCGGCGCCTCGTTCGTTCTGCCGTGCGCTCTGGTTTATGGGCCGGGCCGCAACCACCACCTCGAACTGCTCAATCCGAGGCGAGCACGGATTCCGTCCACCCTCTGGGCATTCGCTCTGTGCGTATGCCTGTCAGCGGTTTGCCACCAGACCGGAGCCGCTGCGCAAAACGCTCTGGTCTACTTGTCGTTCGTCGCCCTACTGGCACTCACCGCCGCATGGACGTCGACAAACTCGCCACTGGTCCTCCTGCGGTGGATGCGTGCGGCAGCCGTCGTGGGAGCTTTGGGATACGTGGCGACCGCAGCCGTCGGGGGTCCGGGAAGCGACGGCCTCTATGCCGCCCGTACCTATGGCGAGATCGTGTGGATCGGCATGGCCGTCGCCGTGGCCCTCGCCACCAGGTCACGCGTCGGCTTCGTGGTGCCCTTGCTGATCCTCGCCGCAAGCCTGCTGAGTCTGTCCCGCACCGCGTCGGCTGCTTGCGCCCTCCAGTTCATCGCTCTCGCCACCAGGGGCCGCGGCCGCGGGGAAGTCCTCAAAGTGCTCCTGCTCGGCGCCGTGACCGCCTACGCGGTCTATCTGGCGTTCACCCGGTTCCAGCCCCTGCAGGACCGCTTCATCGACAATGACCATGAGGAAATCGGTGGGATCGTAACCGGAACTTCGGGCCGGTCACGTCTGTGGTCGATCACTTGGGACTCGATCAGCGATTCTCCGTGGCTCGGACACGGCATCGGCAGCGCACAGCAGACGATCATGGACACCTTGGGGCCCAGCAGTGTCGCGCACCCCCTCAACGATTACCTGCGGCTCTGGCATGATCTCGGATTGGTCGGTCTCGTTCTGTGGGTATCGACGATTCTCATCCTCGGCCACGGCACCTTCCGCCGCTGGCGGACGGCGAGGAGCCAAGCCGACCGTGCCGCCCATCTGGCAGCACTTCTTTCCTTGGTCGGCTTGAGCATCAACACGTTCACTTCGAATTCCTTGGTCTACATCTTCGTCCTGGCGCCCGTCGCAGTGCTCATCGGCACCAGCATGGGGCGCGCCAACGCGGTCGAGCCGAATGCCCCCGATCTCACCTCGCGCGAGAGAGCCGCTGCGCCTGAACTGAAGGCTGCTCATTGACCTCAGGTAATTCGCCACTCAGGGAGAACCGTGAAGGGTAGCGAGACCGCAGAAGCGGCTCTGCCTACGAGTCTGGCTTCAACCACCGCCGTGGGAGTGCGTTGGACCGTTCTCGGCTCGGTTGCCACCTTGGTCGTCCAAATGCCTTACGCAGCTTTCATGAGTCGATTGCTCTCACCGGGTGACTTCGGACTGGTGGGGCTCGCGCTTTTCATGATTCGCTTCGTGAGCTTCTTCGCTCAGGGCGGTCTGAGTTCTGCGGTCACACAGCGCCCGGTACTTGAAGTACGCGACGTCCGGGCGGCCATGGCCTTCGGAATCGCGACCGGGTTCGGGGTGTACGCCATCGCCTGGGTGATCACCCCCTTCGCCGTCCGGCTGGTCCACGGACCCACCGAACTGACCTCGGTGTGCCGGGCGTTGGCGGTGACCTTCGTGATCTCCGCCATCAGCTCGACTTCGGTAGGAGTTCTGCGCCGGAGAATGAGCTACCGTACGATCGCCCTGGTCGAATTCTGCTCGTACCTGATCGGGTACTGCGGCCTCGGCATGACATCCGCCATCATGGGTAACGGCGTGTGGAGCCTGGTTCACGCTTGTCTGGGGCAATCCGCCTTGATGGCAGTGGGGTGCTGCGTATGGGCCGGGCATGACCTGCGACCCTTGTTCGATCGTCGCGCCATGAAGGAAGTGGCGTCGTTCGGGGCCAAGGTGTCTTTGGTCGGCTTCCTTGAGTTCTTGGCTCTGGGCGGCGACAACGTCCTCATCGGCAGATACGCAGGGATGGAAATGCTGGGCCACTACAACCGTGCCTGGTTCCTGGCATCACTGCCGCTGCTTCAATTGGCCACCGCTCTGAACAGGGTCATGCTTCCAGCTTTCAGCTGCATCCAGTCCCAGAGTGCGCGCCTCAAAAACGCATACACTGACAGCATCACCATGACAACCTTGCTCTTCATTCCCATGGCAGCAGTCATCGCCGCAAGCTCCAAGAACTCCGTCGATGTCGTGCTCGGAGCCGATTGGAAGATTGCCGCCGACCTGGTCCCCCTGCTCGCCATGGTCGGCACACTCAACGTCATTACGTATTTTCCCGCCACAGTGGCGGAGGCAACCGGACGAGTCTGGCACAAGGCGACAATCGAGGTTCTGCACCTGATCCTGCTCTTGACGGGAGCCGCCGTGGCCATGGCAGCCGATACGGGAATCATCGGCCTGGTCATCGCTGTTCTGATGAGCAGAATTGTGCGCTATGCAGTCTACATCGTTTACATCGGTCGTGTGTTTGCGGGTTCCATGCGCGCCGTGACGATCGCCCACACGCAGTCCTCAACAGTCGCCCTCGCCGTCTGGCTTGCCGTCACTTCCGTTGGCCGTGCGACCGAGGGGATTGTTCCCCCTGTCGTGGCGCTCACAGCCCAACTCGCCACAGCCGCACTGCTGGGCGCCTTCATTCTCATGTACGGCCCGGCGCTCAACGGGACGCGAGTGGCGCGCAATCGCGCACTCGTACCTTCAGCGCTTTCAAGGGGAGTCACGAAAATCTGAATGAATCCGCCCACACCCAGTGCAGTGCCTCACACTGAAAGGAATCGCAATGCCCTCGAACGGCTGGCTTCCGGCTACAGGTCGGATCTGCATGCCGCGTCCCATTGTCTGGCGGGGCGCCGGTTTGGGTAACGAGATCTTCCCCTGGGCCAAGGCATACATCGCCAGTCGTGAGCTGGGATTCAGGCTGGCCCAGCCCGTCTGGGGACTCAACCGTCGCGACTACCGGCGGGAGTTCGGTTCATCACGACTGGACTGGCTGCACCACGTAGCTCTGCGGACGGCCATGCCGGTGGTCACCATTACGGACGAGATGGTGCTCTCGACCGGAGAGGCCGACTACGGCGCCGCCATGCGGCTGCTCGACGCCGATTACGGGTGGTCCCAGCGGCGCTCACTCATCCTGCTGCACCAGGGTATGGCCGGCGGGCACCTCGCGATCGAGCGTGCCCGTGGCTATCTGCGAAACGCTCTGCTGGGGCACCTCCCAGAAAGCGGTTGTCCAGACGACCGCGGGCCCGATACGGGCCAGCTCCGCGTGGCCGTCCACATCCGACTGGGTGATTTCAGCCAGGACTCCACGGGTCCGCAACCTGGGGTCTTCAACAGGCGACTGCCCCTGTCGTGGTACCGATGGGTGCTGGGTGCTCTGCGGGCCCGGTTCGGCGACATGCTGCACCTCGACGTCGTGAGTGACGACCCCGTCCAGGCCACCCGGATGCTTTCCGACTGGCGTTTGTGTCATGCGCGCTCGCGGACCATCCTCGAGGACCTCTCCATCATGGCGGCGGCGGACCTGCTGGTCTGCTCGGTGTCCACCTTCTCCATGCTTGCGGCATTCCTTTCCGACGCCCCCTACCTCTGGTACGGCCCACACCTGCACGAGCACGGCGGCTACCTCAGCATCTGGGGCTACAAACCGCAGCAACTGACGGGGGGGACCGGGGAGAACCTCAGGAAGGAACAGCAGATCGGTGGCACACTGCCTCCTCGCGGTGTGGCGGTGGACGTCGATGGCGAGCTGCCACTGTGGTTGACGGATTTCCTCATGGCGAAAGCAGCCCTCAACAGGCGCAGCGCGGACCTCATTCGCTGCGGCGTGGTCCCCCATCGCCAACCCGTCCCGGCCCCGGCCATGGGGTGAGGCCTGCGGGACCGGGGGCCGCCTGTTCTCTCTCTTCTGAGAGAGCACAAGACCGTTACTCAGAGCCTCAACGGCTCTCAGCATTCCGGGCATTGCGGCCCGAAAGGTCCGTCACATCACCAAAGTGTGAGGGCTTCGGCTTGAGGACGGTCTCTCGCTTCCTTCCGCCGCTGGTGCGGCAGGGTTGCGCCACCTGCCCGCCCCGCACTCGCCTTGCGACGGGTGCGGGTGGCGCGGGTCTTCTGGTCGGCTCCACGAGGCTTCGACACGGCCGGGGCGGTGTCCTGGTCTCCGGCCACTCCGGTACCAGTCGTGCGGGCTGCCCCGAGAGCGGCGAGGTTGAGCGCGGCGTTGTCGTCCCGGTCGAGGACCAGGCCGCAGGCGTCGCATGCGTAGGTCCGGACGTGCAGCGGCAGCTTGGCTTTCACCGCGCCGCACTGGGAACAGGTCTTGGAGGAGGGGTACCAGCGACTCGCCATGATGGTGCGGGTGGCGTGGCGCTGGCGGGTCTTGTGGTCGAGTTGGCGGCGGATCTCGCCGAATCCGGCGTCGGCGAGGCGGCGGGCCAGGCGCCGGTTGCGGAGCATGCCGGCTACGTTGAGGTCTTCGACCACGACGGTGCCGTACTCGGCGGCCACGGCGGTGGTGAGCTTATGCAAGGCGTCCGCGCGGAGATTCGCCACCCGGTGGTGCACCTTGTTGCGGGCGGCGTTGGCCTTCTCCCACCGCTTCGACGGCTTCTGGCCGGTGCGTCGGTCGGGTCCCCGGCGGCGGGAGACGATACGGGAGGCGCGGCGCAGTTCCTTGAGCGCCTGGTCGTAGTGGGTCGGGTTGGCGATGGTGCGGATCTCGCCCGTGCTGTCGGCCATCACCGCCAGGGTCTTGACGCCGAGGTCGATGCCGACCGCCACGTCCGGGCGTGTGACACGTTCGAGGTCACGCTTGACCTCTACCTGGAACGAGGCGAACCAGCGTCCGCGCTCGTGCCGGACGGTCGCGGACAGGATGCGTGCCGTCTGGGCCTGCACGCGGGTGAGGAGGCTGCCGGTGGGCTCGTGGGTGCGGAGTGTGCCCAGCCTCGGCAGTGTGACGTGCCGGCCGTCGGCGTCGACGCGGATGGTGCCGGTGGTGAACCGGCAGGCAAGGCGTGCCTTCCGCTTCGGCTTGAACCGCGGCGCACCTACCCGCTTGCCGCGCCGTTTGCCCGTTCTTCGACTTCGCGTGGTTGTCGAACGCGGCCGACGCGTTCGCCAGGCCCGTGGAGTACTCCTCCTTGGAGTTCTGCTCCCACCAGGCGGAGAAACGCGGGTCAGTCTTCTTGGCCTCGTTGAACGCCTTCCGCAGCGACGGCAGCGACCACGACCGCCACTGGGTCAGCTCTGCCTCGGGGACGCCATAGGACTCCTCCGCGTGGCGCTGCCACCAGGAGGCGGTCACCCAGCCGACAGCCCAGTTGTACGCCGCGCGGGCCGCACCGCAGTGCGAGCGCAGCGCGGCTTCCTGGGAAGCGTTCGGATCGAGGGCGAACCGGAACGCCTGCACCACGAACCCGGGCTGCGGCTGGAACTTCTTCATTCGGCCACCTCGCCGGTCGCCATGGCCACCGCACGGGCGGCCCGGTTCTTCGCCGCCCGCCGCCCGTACAGACGCGCGCACATCGACGTGAGCACCTCGGTGATGTCCCGCACCAGATCGTCAGCGCTCTCGGTGGCCCCGGCCTCGAGGCTCACGGGAAGACGGACACGCCACGAGGGAGGGCGCGCGGGCTCGAACGAGATGATCTCCCCGCTGTAGCCGAACCGCCGCAGGTCTGCCCCGTACTGCCGGCGTTCGCCGCGACGTCGATCACCCGGTCGATACCGTGATGGCGCATGGTCCGTACCCGATACCACCCAGGGCACCGCACCGACTCGGCCCCGGCGCGCCGCAACGTCCGATGTACGCCTGGCTTGATCAGCCGGGACGCGCCGGGTGGCGCCTGCAGGGCCCTCTCATACTCCCTTTGGTCGGTCGGGTCGCCCGGCAGGAGGCTCCGACTCCCTGCGGACGGTGCCTCTTGATCTCTGGCCCTTTTTCAAGGGATGTGGCACGCGGTGGCATAGAAGTCCCCCCACGACAGGTCTTCCTCCAGGGCCATCGATACCGCTCGGTCGTGGTTGAACCAGACTCGGGCGGGGCGCATGGTCTCTCCCGGCGAGAACGCATACCGGTAGGTCGCGATCGAATCAAGGTGCTCAAAGCACTTGACTGTCATGTCACGCATGGCCGGGTTGAACTCCAGAGACAGGGCTGGAATCGTTTGGGAGAGCCCTTGGAGCGTCTCGTACTCGTAACCCTCGACATCGATCTTGCAGAATTCGGGAACACCGAAGACAGCGATCATCGAGTCCAACGTCGTGACGCGAACCTGCACATCACCCGTCCATGAATTTCCCACATAGTCAGAGCGATTGACGAATTCGCTCGACATCGAGGCGAGAACATGGTTCGAGGCCAGATGGAGGGTGGCGGTACCCGGTTTTTCTGCCAGTCCGGCACGAACGAGCGTGAAATTCCGATGAGCGCCGAACCGTTTGGCGAGAAGAGCAGCGCACAGGGGTTGAGGGTCTACCGCGACCACCTGCGCTCCAAGTGCAAGGAACACCTCTGTCCGGTTCCCCATGTTGGCTCCGACATCGAAAACCAAGGCTCCCGGCCTAACAAAATCACGATAGAACGACGTGCGCCTCCGCCGAGCCCGCCGACGAGCCGGCGAGAATTTTTCCTGCACCGACTTGGCGTGCGGAAAGATCCTCGAATGCTGCACGATTTCCCTGAGTCCGCTCACAGCGGAAAGACCCGACATAAAGGGTATCTTATTCCCGCCGAAGACAATTTTGGCCGTACTGGTTCTGGATCACGCTGATTTCATCCGTCTGCACGAGCCGCACACCGGTCCACGGCAACCACGCGCGAGCTCGGTCAACTGTCGCTCGACGAGACAGCGTGGTGGTGCCATGGCGTACTTGGTACCGATGATGATGCCGGGCGTCCCCGAACGGCGGACCGTGAACCGGATGTCCCGTCGAAGCAGACTAGAGCCATCCAGGCGTGTTTCGAAAGTCCCGCCTGCCCCGCGGCGTCCGGTGCGTGCTCTCGGCGTGCCGGCCGGACGTCCTCGTACGGGACGTACTTGGGCTTTCGGCTGGTGCGGCGAGAGTGCGTGGCGGGCGTCGCGACGGGGTGAACGTTGACTGCCGGGGTACTATTTGCCCTTGACGAAGATATCTGTCTGCCCCCAGCCCACCAGCTGAGGAACGACTCCACGGCAGGAGACCCTGGAGTATCCCTTCAGTTCCTGCAGGGCGCGGGAATAGGATGGGCGATCGCTGTTGTCGACGACCAGCATGCCCCCCGACTTGAGTCTCGACGTGGCATGCCGAATACACGAAGGGCGCGCCCGCCCATCGATCATGACAATGTCGAAATGATCCTCTGGGAATTCGTCGATCTGTGAAGCGTACGAGCGGAAACTGTACCCGTGGTATTCCCTGTTCGAAGACAGATAGGACCCCGAGTCATCGAATCCACCTGGAACCTCGGAATCATTCAACAGCACAGGCGGGGCCAGCCGATATTCAACATGGGCCGAGTGCGTCAGCCTTGAGTTCAGCTTTTCATACCACAGGGAATCGTGCTCGACGCTCACGCACTCGGCACCTCTTGCGATCCAGTACAAGGTGGATCCGCCACTGCCGTACTCAAAGACCTTGCGCCCCTCGAGCGCTTGCGCGTCCAGGTACTCGATCGCGCCGAAAGTGATCCATGGAGAGGGCTTGCGCAGCAGGTACCCCGGGCGCAGCGAGGAAATCCACTTCAACGCGTGCTTACGGTGTTCCCTGTGAGCAATGATCAGATGCGCGAAGATGATCGCACGGAGGACATGGTAGATCGGTCTTGCGTATCTGACAAAGACCGATGGAAGTGGAATTCGGATTTCCACCTGGTCCCGCACACCCACTGGGTGCTCCTTTGCAGTGTTTGGTCCGTGGCCTTCGTGGCGCGAGAAACCCACTCGTGTCAGGGTGGGACTACTGCCGTGCCAGTTCCAGAACGGGGGACCTGGCAGGCATGCCGACAGAAGCCGAAGGGGCGGCAGACAGGGCCGCGAGTTCCGCGTCGACCATGAGACGGGCCAGTTCAAGGGCTCGTACACGCGGCCGCCAGCCGAGGACTCGCTCCGCCTTGGAAGCATCACCGACCAGGTCGTCGACCTCGGTCGGTCGCAGATAGCGCTTGTCGAAGGTGACGTAGTCGCACCAGTCGAGGCCGACATGAGCGAAGCACTGGTCGACAAAGTCGCGCACGCTGTGGCTGACGCCGGTGGCGACCACATAGTCGTCCGGTTCGTCCTGCTGCAGCATCAACCACATCGCCTCAACGTATTCGGCGGCATACCCCCAGTCCCGACGGGCGTCCAGGTTGCCCAGGTGGATCACGTCCTGCAGTCCGGCCTTGATCCGAGCCGCCGCCATGGCGACCTTGCGGGTGACGAAGGTGGGGCCGCGGCGGGGGGACTCGTGGTTGAAGAGAATGCCGTTGACCGCGTAGAGCCCGTACGCCTCGCGGTAGTTGCGGGTCGCCCAGTACGCGTACACCTTTGCCGCCCCGTAGGGCGAGCGTGGGTGAAAGGGAGTGTGCTCGTTCTGGGGTGGCGGTGTCGCGCCGAACATCTCCGAACTGGATGCCTGATAGAAGCGACAAGGAAGGCCAGTCGTCCGGACCGCCTCCAGCAGCCTGATCGTGCCCAGCCCCGTGGTGTCGCCGGTGAATTCGGGTTCGTCGAAGGACACCCGCACGTGCGACTGGGCCGCCAGGTGGTACACCTCGTCGGGCTGCACCTGCTCCAGGAGAGCCGCGATTCGGGTCCCGTCGGTGAGATCGCCGAAATGCAGAAAAAGGCGGGCATCGGCATCATGCGGATCCCGGTAGAGGTGGTCGATGCGCTGGGTGTTGAAAGTGGAGGCGCGACGGACGATCCCGTGCACCACGTAGCCCTTCTGCAGCAGCAGCTCTGCGAGATACGAGCCGTCCTGGCCGGTAATACCAGTGATCAGCGCCGTCTTGACGGTCATGCGCACTCCTTGCTGGCGGGTCGACGGGGCAGGGAAACGTGTCTCTTTCAGGTGGGCGCGCCCTGCAGCGCCTGGTCAGCTTACGTAAAAGCTAGGAATTCAGTGGGATTGTGACGATGTGTCGGTATTTGTACCCATTAACGTAAGGTCGAGGGGGAACTCACCGGATCCGACCGAGGACGGACACCTTGGACCTGCTCGACTACCTACGAGTCCTGTCTCGCCGATGGGCCACCATCGTCATCCTGGCCCTGCTCGGAACCGGAGTCGGCGCACTGGCCACGCAGACCGCGACGCCTCAGTTCCAAGCCACTTCCACCCTCTTCTTCGCGCTGCGGGAGCGCGCTGACCCGACGGAGATGTCCTTGGGGACGGCATTCACCCAGGCTCGAATGAGGTCCTATGCGGAGGTGGCCACGAGCTCTCTGGTGACGCGGGAGGTCATCAAGACGATGAGGCTGGACATGACACCGCGGGACTTGAGCGGCAAGATCAAGGCGACTGTTCGTCCCGACGCCGTGCTGGTCCGGCTCACCGTCACCGACATCCGTCGGAATCGGGTGGCCGACATCAACAACGCGGTCGCCCGGCGTTTCGCCGAGGTGGTCAGTGATCTCGAGAGCCCGCCGGACGCCGAGCGGTCCCCGGTGAGACCGACCGTTGTCCAGTCGGCCTCGACGCCTTCCGACCCCTCGTCCCCGCGCCCTGCCGTCAACCTCGGGCTGGGACTCCTGGCGGGGCTGCTTCTCGGGGCCGGTATCGCCGTGGCAAGCAAGTCGCGGGACCATTCGGTACGCACTCCAGAGGAACTGGCCGGGTTCCTGGCCGGCGTCGGCGGCCCGCCGGTGCTCAGCAGCATCGTGCACGACCCGCAAGCCGCCCGTCATCCGGTGGCGGTGCGCGACAACACGCAAGGACTGCGTGCCGAAGGCTTCCGCCGGCTGAGCACCACCCTGCGGTTCGTGGGCGTGGACCGGCCACCGAAAGTGATCGCCGTAACCAGCCCGCTGCCCATGGAGGGGAAGACCAGTGTCGCGGTCAACCTGGCCGCGACACTGGCTGATACCGGAGCATCGGTGTGCCTTGTCGACACCGACCTGCGGTGCCCCTCCATCGCCCGGGCCCTGGGCCTGGTCCAGGAGGCGGGGCTCACCACCGCGTTGATCGGTCAGGTCGACGTGCACCGACTGCTGCAGTCCGCAGGTTCCTTCTCGGTACTGACCAGCGGCTCACTCCCCCCGAACCCCACCGAGCTCCTGGGCAGTGCCCAGCTCAAGGCCCTGCTGCGCGATCTCGCCGAGAGGTTCGACCACGTCGTGGTGGATACCGCGCCGGTACTCCCGACTGCGGACACAGCCGTGATCGCTCCCGCCATGGACGGCTGCCTACTGGTGGTGCGCGCTTCGCACACCAGCTGCTACCAACTCGGCGAAACTCTCCGCTCACTACGGCACGTCGGGGCTTTCGCGTTCGGCACGGTCCTCAACATGACGAAGCCGAAGGACGACGGCCTTCATGGCTACATGTACGACAACCGGCCGCGATCCGTCGGAGCGCGACGCTTCCATCGGCTGCGCCGACTGGTGCACGGGGGACAAGCACGTGCAATTCCCCGGTCCCGCCACCGGAAGGCGAACAACGACCAGCTGTGTTCTGCGACAACCGAGAGGAGTGCCAAGAAGTGATCACGGCAACCGCATCCCCGTGTGGACAGGTGCACCGCCCCCTCGACCGTTCGGCCCGCGTGTTCGTGGCCGGCAGCCGAGGGCTGGTCGGTTCGGCGATGTGCAGGGAACTGGTCCGGGAGGGGTTCACTGATGTGGTCGGACCCGGCTCGGCGGAGTTGGACCTGCGGGAGCGTCGGGCCGTTCTCGACTGGTTCGCGGCCACGCGCCCCGACGTGGTGGTGCTCGCGGCCGCGCGGGTGGGTGGCATCAAGGCCAACGCCACCCGGCCCGCCGAGTTCCTCTCCGACAATCTCCGCATCCAGGTCAATGTGCTCGACGCGGCCCTGGAACAGGGAGTGGAACGGCTGCTGTTCCTGGGCTCCAGCTGCATCTATCCCAAGTTCGCCGAGCAGCCCATCCGGGAGGAGGCACTCCTGACGGGTCCGCTGGAGCCGACCAACGACGCCTACGCCATCGCCAAGATCGCCGGCGTTCTGCAGGTGCAGGCGGTACGGAGGCAGTACGGTCTGCCGTGGATCTCCGCCATGCCGACCAATCTGTACGGGCCGGGCGACACCTTCCATCCCGAGTACTCCCATGTACTGCCGTCTCTGATCCGGCGCTTCCACGAGGCGAAGGAGTCGGGGGCGCCACGCGTGGTGAACTGGGGAAGTGGCAGGCCTCGCCGGGAGTTCCTGCACGTCGACGACCTGGCCCGGGCGTGCCTGCATCTGCTGCAGCGCTACGACGGGGACGGCCCGGTCAACGTCGGCACCGGAACGGACCTGACCATCCGTGAACTGGCGCTCCTCGTCGCGGAAACCGTCGGTTATCGCGGCACCGTTGAGTGGGATCCGAGTCAACCGGACGGCACCCCCCGCAAACTCCTCGATGTCTCCAGGCTCGCCGCGCTGGGCTGGGCGCCTCGTGTCGGTCTGCGAGAGGGAGTTGCCCAGACGTATGCCTGGTACGCGGAGAACCTCGGGTAGTTGAAGGTCCGCGTCCGGGAAGGGGCTACCCACATTTCGTAATGCCCGGCGACCTGTGTGGGCGGGCGTGCGCCGCTTACCTCTGGAACACTGCGACGCCGCCACACGTTCGCACCGAGGTGCCCTCCGGGCTGGATCAGCGCCCTCGTGGGCCAAGAAGAGGAGGGCCGAGGAGGAGGCAAATCGGCCGCCCTCCCAAGCAGGAGGGCGGCCGGTCCGCAAGGTCCGCCACGTCGTCGGACGGCGTCAGGCGTGGGCGCAGACGGTGCCGAACGCCGGGTTCAGCAGGGCGATGGAGTCCACGGTGTTCCCGCAGACGTTGGCCGGGACGTGGACCGGGGCCTGCACGACACTGCCTGACAGGGCACCCGCGGAGTTGGAAGCGATGGCGCTCGCGCCACTGTCGTCGGCGGCGGCGATGCCGGCGGTGCCCGCCACGGCGGCGGCGGCAACGGAGGACAGGGCCAGGCCCTTCGCGATACGCGACATGGGAAAGTGCTCCTTGGGATTGATGCAAACGCCGGGCGGGAACGCCCGACTCTGAATCAACGCGCGGCCGAGAGCCCGAGTTATGCCTCCGATGGGGTGATCTCCCCGGTGTGAACAACATTTCCTGAAGAAGAAGAAATGAAAAGGGAAGTGGCGGTGGCAGTGGACGCGGCAGTGGCAGTGGACTGGGAAAGCCGGCCCTGGAAACCGAAAGAGCAGTCCAAGGCCGGCCGTGACACAGCCGAGCGGCTGGTGCGTTGGGTCAGCCGGTGAGGCAGGTGCCGCCCAACGCCGGGTTCAGCAGGGCTGCGACGTCGATGGAGTTCCCGCACAGGTTGAGGGGAAGGTGGACAGGGGCCTGGACGACGTTGCCCGACAGCAGGCCCTGGGCACCGGCGGCGGTGCCCTCGGCGCCGGTGTCGGCGACGGCCGGGGATGCCATCCCCAAGACCATGATCGTACCGGCGACGACAGCAGCGCTCTTCTTGTGCTTCACGTGCATTCCCTTCTCTGCGGTCATGCTCCTATGTCGGCCGAAACCGAGCGAGCACAGCTTGAATGGCTCGCACCATGACCTACGGGTTGTAAACGAGGGATAGACGGCCGAAGAAACCTCAGAACGCGATCCTCATAGGAATTCACTCGAATCGCCCTGCACACCCCCCGACACAGACGCATGTGCACGCTGACACAGCAACCCGAGGGGTCCGGATCAGTTGCGGAACGTCCCTCGGGTGGACGGATCACCGCCCGGGAATTCCAGCAATTCCCGTCGTCCGCTTTCCGCCCATGCGCCGTGTTGGCTTCGGCAACTGAGCGATCAGGGTGAATCGGAGGAGCTCGGGGCGCCCGAAACCGTAGAACAGGGCGCTCCGCCGCAATGCGTACGCCGCCCTACGACACGATGTCCTTGCGGGCGAACCCGCGGAAGGCCAGCGCGAACAGCACGAGTGCGTACGTGAGGGAGACGGCCGTGCCCTGGATCATGCCGCCCCACTCCGGGTTGGGCTGTACGGCGTCGGCCCAGGCGAACTGCCAGTGCGCGGGCAGGAAGTGGCGCCAGTCGCCGAGGGCCGTGACCTGGTCCAGCACGTTCCCGACGATCGTCAGGCCCACCGCGCCGCCGACCGCGCCCAGCGGGGCGTCGGTCTTGGTCGACAGCCAGAACGCCAGGCCTGCGGTGACGAGTTGGGACACGAAGACGTACGCGATCACGATCACAAGACGCTCGGCCGCCGTGCCGGTGGACAGGGCGCCCCCGGTGGGGATCTGCAGCGGGCCCCAGCCGTACGCCACCGTGCCCACCGCGAGCGCCACCAGGGGCAGCAGCACCATGGCGGCCAGGCTGAGACCCAGCGCGACAGTGAGCTTGGACCACAGCAGGCGAGCCCTTGGCACGGGTGCCGCCAGCAGGTACCGCAGCGAGGACCAGCTCGCCTCCGAGGCGATGGTGTCTCCGAAGGACAGCGCGACCGGGATGACGAGCAGGAACCCGGCGGACACGAACAGGTTCACCGCGGCGAAGTTCGCGCCCGACGCTGTGGCCGTGTCCATCAGCGTCAGCCGGTCGCCAGGGTCGTCGCCCGGATGCCCGCCGACGGCGAAGGCGATGACCAGCACGACGGGCAGTACCGCGAGGACCACCCCCATGACAAGCGTCCGCCGCCGCTTCAACTGCCGTACGAGCTCGACGCGCAGCGGCAGCGTCCGCCCCGCCCGGTAGCCCTGCGCCACCTCTGCCTTCTCGACGAGGATGCTCATTCGGAGCCTCCGATCAGGGTCAGGAACGCGTCCTCAAGACGACGGTGCGGGCCGAGCGAGGCGACCGGCACTTCGAGCCGGACGAGGTCGACGAGGAGACGGGCGGCCGCGGCGGAGCCGCCGGCGAGGTCCGGTCGGTCGCCCGACGCTTCGGTCTCGCGACCGCCCTCGCCAACGGCGCCACGGGCACCGCGGTCTTCGGCCGAGGCACCCGCCACAGTGCCCGCCACGGCACCCGCCACCAGCCGTACCAGCAACCCGTCCTCCGTCCGTACCGCCGACTCCACGGACGGCAGGGCCGCCACCTTCTCCACCAGCGGGTCCGCGATGTCGGCGGCCAGGCCGACGAGGAGGGTGTCGCCGGAACCGATGATCTCGTGCACCGGACCGGCCTGGACGAGGCGGCCGCGGTCCATGACCACCAGGTGCGTGCAGGACTGTTCGACCTCGGCGAGGAGGTGGCTCGACACGATGACCGTGCGACCGGCCGCGGCGTAGCGGATCAGGACCTCGCGCATCTCGCGGATCTGCGGCGGGTCGAGGCCGTTCGTCGGCTCGTCGAGGATCAGCAGGTCCGGGAGGCCGAGCATGGCCTGGGCGATGGCGAGGCGCTGGCGCATGCCCTGGGAGTAGGTGCGGACGGCGCGGGCCAGCGCGCTGCCCAGGCCCGCGATCTTCAGTGCCTCGTCCAGGTGTGCGTCCCCGGCCGGGCGCCCGGTGGCCCGCCAGTACGACTCCAGGTTCTCGCGCCCGGAGAGGTGCGGCAGGAAGCCCGCGCCCTCCACGAAGGCGCCGACCCGGGAGAGCACCGGCGCCCCCGGCCGAATCCCGTGCCCGAATACGCGGATCTCGCCGCCGTCGGGCTTGATCAGGCCCATGAGCATGCGGAGGGTGGTCGTCTTGCCCGCGCCGTTGGGACCGAGCAGCCCCAGCACCTGACCCTTCTCGACGCGGAAGGAGAGGTCCCGTACGGCGTACCGGTCCGCCGACTTCGCGTACCGCTTGCTCAGGTCCGTGATCTGGAGCGGGACTTCGGCGAGCCCTGGATCGGGTGCCACGGCGGCTGTACGGCGCCGGCTCGACAGGAGCAGCGCCGACGCGACGACGGCTCCGGCGAGCGGCAGCCACCACACCCACGCGGGCAGCGGCGCGGCCGCGGTCGTCACGCCGGGTGCGGTGGGGACGTTCAAGTCACTCTTCAGGGACACCTTGTATGTCGCCGGAGCCGCCGAAGAGGCATAGCCAAGGTCGGTCGAGGCGAGGACCAGACGCAGCCGGTGCCCCTGCTGCACCTCGTGGTCGATGGCGGGCAGGGTGAGCCGGACGTCCTTGCCGCTCTCGACCCGCACCGGGGTGACCAGTTGGGAGGGCAGAACCTGCTGCTGTCCGCGGCCCGGTCCGACGTCGTACACCTTCCCGAACAGCACGGCCTCGCCGCTTGTCGATTCCACGTGCACCGTCGCCGTCGGCGACCCGGTGATCCGCGTGTCCTCGCTCAGCGGCCTGGACTCGAAACTCGCGAACTGTCCGGGGAAGTCGAGCGAGATGCCGACGCCGAGTGACGACAGCTGGGAGAGGCCGCCTCCACCCAGACCGGGGAGGGCGGACACGCCGGGCGGGTTGGCGCCCGCGGGGTTGGCGAAGCCCTGCTCCCGCCCGCTCAACGCCACCTGTCGCTCGCCGCTGAACAGTCCGGGATACGCGTTTCCGCTCGCGCCCCTCAACCGGGCGGCACCGTCGGTGGAGTCGATGCCTCCGGTGCGCGTGACCCGGAACGCGGGCCCTGTGTCCACGCCCGACTCGTCCTTCAGATAGCGGTCGAACCAGGAGACCACGCGCGCGTGCACCCGGTCCGCCTCCATGTCACCGCCGTCGTGCCCGCCAAAGATCCAGTCGACGTCCACGGGCGCGCCGTTGGCGCGGATCGCCCTGGCCATCGCGTCGGCCTGACCGAGCGGGAAGAGAGAGTCCGACTGGCCCTGGATGATGAGCGTGGGCACAGTGATGCGATCGCCGACGGCGGACGGGGAGCGGGCGGCCAGCAGCTCCCTCGCCGCGGCGTCCGGCCTTCCGGACTCCGCGACCCGCTCGTACATCTCGCAGAGCTTGGACTCGAACCTGTCGCAGCCGCCACCGGAGTTGACGAAGATCCCGGCCCACAGCTTCTTGAAGACGCCGTTCGGAAACAGCGCGTCCGCGAGGTTCCAGTACGTGATCGCCGGGGCGATGGCGTCCACCCGCCGGTCGTACCCGGCCGCGAGCAGCGAGACCGCGCCGCCGTACGAGGCACCGGCGGCTCCCACGCGCGGGTCGCCGGCCTTGTCCAGCTCGACCTCGGGCCGCTCGGCGAGCCAGTCGATCAGCTTCGAGACGTCGGCGACCTCGCCCTTGGGGTCGTTCAGGCCGATCTTCCCCGTGGACTTTCCGAAGCCGCGCGCCGACCACGTCAGCACCGCGTATCCGTCGCGCGCCAGGTCCTGCGCCTGGGACCGCGTCTCCTCCTTGTCGTTGCCGAAGCCGTGCCCGAGGAGGACCGCGGGGCGGCGGCCGGAGCCCGCCGTGAAGTACGAGGTGTCGATCTTCACACCGCCCATGGCCATGACTCTGTCGGAGCGGCGCACGGGTGGGGCCTCGCCCGAGGCGGCGGCCGTCCACGTCCCGGCGCCGGCGAGTACGACCACCGAAGCCGCGGCGGCAATCACCCGTCGCGGCCTCCGCAGTACGGCCCCGCGCAGTCGGGGCAGTCGAAGATCCATGGGTCAACGGTAAGGGCACTCACCGCCGGGCGAGACTGGCCCCCAGCTCACGTACGCCTGCCTGGCGGCGGCGACCGCCGCGTCCACCTCGTCCACGGTCGCGAAGGCGACCTGCGTGGTCACGGCGCCGGTCGCCGGGTCGGTGACCGGCCCGTGCGTACCCGACGGCCCCTCGACAGTCTTCCGCCGATCCAGTGGTTGACGGTCTTCGTCGTGTCAAAAGCTCCTTCACAGATGGCGGCGCCGGCCGGCGGCGTGCCGGTCGTACTCCTCGCGCGCCTTGACCGCCGACGAGCGGCTCGCGGTCTCGGCCACGGGTACATCCCACCAGGCCTGGGCCGGGGGTGCGCCCGACACGGTGTCTGCCGTTTCGGTCTCCACGTAGACACAGGTGGGAGTGTCGGCGGCCCGCGCCTCGGCGAGGGCGGCCCGGAGGTCGCGTACGGTCTTCGCCCGCAGGACCCGCATCCCCAGGCTGGCCGCGTTGGTTGCGAGGTCGACGGGCAGCGGCCGCCCCGTGTACGTACCGTCCTCGGACCGGTAGCGGTACGCGGTGCCGAACCGCTCACCGCCCACCGTCTCGGAGAGCCCGCCGATGGACGCGTACCCGTGGTTCTGCAGGATCACGACCTTGATCGCGACGCCTTCCTGCACGGCCGTGACGAGCTCGGTCGGCATCATCAGATACGTGCCGTCGCCGACCAGCGCCCACACGGGGCGGTCGGGCGCCGCCAGCCGCACGCCGATAGCGGCCGGGATCTCGTAGCCCATGCAGGAGTAGCCGTACTCGACGTGGTACTGGTCCCGGGACCGCGCCCGCCAGAGTCTGTGCAGGTCACCGGGGAGCGAGCCGGCCGCGTTGACCAGGATGTCGTCCCCGGTGAACAGCTCGTCCAGCAGGCCGAGGACCTGCGGCTGGGTGGGCCGGGTGTCCGGCTCGTCCGCCTCGTAGGCCGCGTCGACCCGGTGCTCCCAGCGCTCCTTGTCGTCCGCGTACTCGGCGACGTACGCGGGTTCGGCGCGGTGGCCGTGCATCGTGAGGGCCTCGGTGAGTGCTTCCAGGCCCGTGCGGGCATCCGCGATCAGCGGCTGACCGGCCAGTTTGTGGCCGTCGAAGGGCGCGATGTTGAGATTGAGGAAGCGGACGCCCTTCGCGGAGAAGAGGGTGCCGGAGGCGGTGGTGAAGTCGGTGTAGCGGGTACCGACGCCGATCACCAGGTCGGCGGTGCGGGCGAGTTCGTCGGCGGTCGCGGTGCCGGTGTGCCCGATGCCACCGACGTCCGCCGGGTGGTCCCACGCCAGGGAGCCCTTGCCCGCCTGGGTCGAGGCGACCGGGATGCGGGTGGCGTCGGCGAACTCCTCGAGCGCGTCCTCGGCCTCACTGTGGTGGACTCCTCCGCCCGCGACGACCAGGGGGCGCCGGGCGTCCCGTACGGCCCTGACGGCGGCGGCCAGCTCCTCCGGATCGGCGCCCGGACGGCGCACCGCCCAGACACGCTCGGCGAAGAACTCCCGCGGCCAGTCGAAGCCTTCCGCCTGCACGTCCTGCGGCAGTGCGAGCGTGACGGCACCGGTCTCGACGGGGTCGGTCAGCACGCGCATCGCCTGCAGCGCGGCCGGGATGAGGGCCTCGGGGCGGGTCACACGGTCGAAGTACCTCGACACCGGGCGCAGACAGTCGTTGACCGACACATCGCCCGCGAACGGGACCTCCAGCTGCTGGAGGACCGGGTCGGCGGGGCGGGTGGCGAAGATGTCGCCGGGCAGGAGCAGCACCGGGAGGTGGTTGATGGTGGCGAGGGCGGCACCCGTGACGAGGTTGGTGGCGCCCGGGCCGATGGAGGTCGTGACGGCGTGGGTGGAGAGGCGGTTGCTCTGGCGGGCGTAGCCGACCGCCGCGTGCACCATCGACTGTTCGTTACGGCCCTGGTGGAACGGCATCACGGGTCCTCCGGGAGGAGTCCCCCCGCAGGACACGGTCGCGTACTCGACGAGCGCCTGCCCGAGCCCGGCGACGTTGCCGTGCCCGAGGATGCCCCAGGTGGCGCCGATCAGCCGGCGCCGTACGCCGTCCCGTTCCGTGTACTGGGCGGCGAGGAACCGCACCAGCGCCTGCGCGACCGTCAGCCTTGTCGTCGCCGTTGACGTCTTCGGCTCTGTCATCGGTAGCCCTCTGTGCTTTCTACGTGTCCCGGGTGGAAGCAGATCCGCCACTGCGTGTTCTTACCCGGGCCGGCCATCCACGTTCAGGTAGTACATCGCCTGGCCGGGCTGGGCGATGGACGGGCCGGGCCATCCGTCGGGGACGTTCGGGCCGTCGATCTCGAAGTAGTAGATCTCCTGCAGGCACCTGGCGGGCGCAGCTGCCGCTGCCGCGGTCTTCGACGGGGACCTCCGGCGCGGGGCCGTAGCGGGCGGGGAGTCGACGCTCGCACTTCGCTCCTGCCAGGGCGAAGCGGCCTCCCGCACCGGAGGCGATCTGCACCCGGGCGTCGCGAGGGGCGTACGCGAGGTCGGTGACTCCGCTGAACACGTCCTCCCTACCCAGGAGTTCAAGGGATGTGTGCTCTATGCCCACAGTTGTGTGCACGCTACAGGCACCGCTCAGCCGCCCCATGGTGATCAGGTCGTACGTGGTCTTCCGGCCACACCTACTGGAGGCACTGGACCCCGAGGACTCACCCATGGAGTTCCTTTCGCTTCGGCTGCTCCCAGGTCTAGTCGCGCTTCGGGATGCCTGTCAATTAATTGTCCAGACATACGGACCAGGCCTTGACACTCCCTTCCCCTGCGCCTGAAGCTGACGCCCATGACGAAGCTGTCACCCCACTCCTCACTTCAGTCCACACTGTCCCGTATCCGGATCGGTTCGGCTCCCGACTCCTGGGGTGTGTGGTTCCCCGAAGACCCCCAGCAGGTCCCCTGGCAGCGCTTCCTCGACGAGGTCGCCGCTTCCGGTTACGAGTGGATCGAGCTGGGCCCGTACGGCTATCTGCCGACCGATCCGGCCGTCCTCACGGACGAGACCGCGCGGCGCGGGCTGAAGGTCTCGGCGGGCACGGTCTTCACCAGCCTGCACCATGGGCCGGACGTGTGGGAGTCCACCTGGACGCATGTCTCCGCCATCGCCGCGCTGACCCAGGCGATGGGCGCCTCGCATCTCGTCGTCATCCCGTCCTTCTGGCGCGACGACAAGACGGGCGCGGTACTGGAACCGAGCACGCTCACTCCGGAGCAGTGGCGGCATCTGACCTCGCTGACCGAGCGGCTCGGACATGAGGTGCGCGAACGCTACGGACTGCGGATCGTCGTCCATCCGCACGCGGACACGCACATCGACAGCGAGGAGAACGTGACGCGTCTCCTCGACGGGACGGACTCGTCGCTGGTGTCGTTGTGCCTGGACACCGGCCACTACGCGTACTGCGGCGGCGACAACGTCAAGTTGATCGAGACATACGGCGAGCGCATCGGGTACCTGCACCTGAAGCAGGTGGATCCCGAGGTGCTCGCCGAGGTCCGGTCGCAGGAGATTCCGTTCGGTCCGGCGGTGGCCCGCGGCGTGATGTGCGAACCCCCGTTGGGCGTACCGGCGTTGGAGCCCGTCCTCGCCGCCGCGCAGCGCCTGGACGTCGACCTGTTCGCCATCGTCGAGCAGGACATGTACCCGTGCCCACCGGACAAGCCCCTGCCGATCGCCCAGCGGACGCGGGCGTTCTTGAGGTCCTGCGGAGCGTAGGCCTCCGGCGGTTGGCCGTCTCGCCTCGGGCCGGTGGATGGCTCGGGGCGGGGCCCCTTCGGCGGAGAAGCCGTCTCGCTACCGGTTGGTGGGTGGGTCGGGGCCGTGTGCCTGTACGTCCGCCCGTCGCCGCGGGGGCCTTCGGCCCGTGACTGCTACCAGGTGAACGTTTCCTGGGCGGAGCCGTAAGCGACGGGCGATGACGTACCGGCACCCGGCCCCTTGCGTGGAGAGGCGACTGCCGCCGGGTGGGGGTGCGCCCCGTAAGGGGGCGCGGCTCCGCCGCGTGAGCGCGACCAGCTACGAACGGCCCGGCAGTCGAGGGCCCCGGGACTGGGGCGCAGGCTCCTGATCGCCCATATGCCGTCGGCCACTGTCGATCATCCCCACGGCTCGATGACCGTGCCCCCCCGCTGCCACCCCCGTCGCCGCCAGCGCCCAGGGCACCGCGGCCAGCGGAATCGTGGAGGCCCGTACCAGCTCTCAGCATCCGCGGGTACGCGTGCGCGGGCATCCCGTGGCTGCCGAGGAGTCGAGTTCGAGGGTGATCACACGGGACATCGGGACGGCCCCTGTCCCCTCTGCCCGCATGGTGCCTCGACGCTTGGTGCGAATCGCCCAGGCGTTCGCATACCTCAGCTCACTGGCCTTGGCACGTACCCCCTAGGGGTATAGGGTTGAGAGGGTGAAAGGCCACGGTGGGATGCACCAACCCCACAAGCCTCGACGAGGAGTAACGACATGACCGCGCAGACCGGCACCCCGGGCCCCGTGACCACCGTCTACAAGGTGAGCGGAATGAGCTGCGGACACTGTGAGGGCTCGGTCTCCAGCGAGATCTCCGAGATCACCGGCGTCAGCTCGGTGAAGGCCGTGGCCGCCAGTGGCGAGGTCACAGTCGTCTCCGCCGCCCCGCTGGACGAGGCCGCGGTGCGCGCCGCGGTCGACGAGGCAGGTTACGAGCTCGTCGGCAAGGCCTGATCACACATCTGCGGATAGGGCCGTCGCAGCCGGTTGACACCGGCTCCGTACGGCCCGGTCCTCGTCTGGAGTCCGGACTCATGAGCAGTACGGCAGCACCCCCCGTCATGGATGAGAGCCCGCACGCCGAGGTCGAGCTCACCATCGGCGGTATGACCTGCGCCTCCTGCGCGGCCCGCGTCGAGAAGAAGCTCAACCGCCTGGACGGCGTGAGTGCCACGGTGAACTTCGCGACAGAGCGGGCGAAGGTCTCGTACCCGGAAGGCGTACGCGTCGCCGACCTGATCGCCACCGTGGAGAAGACCGGCTACACGGCCGGTGAACCACCCCCACGGGAGCCTTCGGAACCTTCGGAACCTTCAAGGCCTTCCGAAGAGACCCGCCGGGCGGAGCAGGACCCCGAACTCGCCTCCCTGCGCGAGCGCCTGACCGTTTCCGCCGTCCTCGCGTTCCCCGTGGTCCTCCTCTCCATGGTCCCGGCCCTCCAGTTCGACACCTGGCAGTGGCTGTCGCTGACGCTCGCTGCGCCCGTCGTCGTGTGGGGCGGGCTGCCGTTCCACCGGGCGGCGTTCACGAACGCCCGGCACGGCGCGGCCACCATGGACACGCTCGTCTCGGTCGGCACACTGGCCGCCTTCGGCTGGTCCGTGTGGGCGCTGTTCTGGGGGCACGCGGGGACGACGGGCATGCGGCACGGCTTCGATCTCACCGTCTCGAGGGCGGACGGCTCGTCGACGATCTATCTCGAGGTGGCCGCCGGAGTCATCACGTTCATCCTGTTCGGCCGCTATCTGGAGGCCCGGTCCAAGCGGCGCGCCGGCGCGGCTCTGCGGGCACTGCTCCACCTCGGCGCCAAGGACGTCTCCGTACTGCGGGAGGGACCGGACGGCCAGGGGGCAAAGGAAGTGCGCGTTGCCGTCGGGCGGTTGGCGGTCGGTGACCGTTTCGTCGTGCGGCCCGGCGAGAAGGTCGCCACCGACGGCATCGTCGTCGAGGGCACCTCGGCCGTCGACGCCTCAATGCTGACCGGCGAGTCGGTGCCGGTGGACGTGACGGTCGGCGACACCGTGACGGGCGCGACCGTGAACACCGGCGGCAGGCTCGTCGTCGAGGCGACCCGCGTCGGCGCGGACACGCAGCTGGCGCGGATGGCACAGCTCGTCGAGGACGCGCAGAGCGGGAAGGCCGAGGTGCAGCGCCTCGCCGACCGCGTCTCCGCCGTTTTCGTACCCGTCGTCCTGCTGATCGCTGCCGCCACCTTCGGTGCCTGGCTGGGCATGACGGACGACCGGACCGCCGCCTTCACGGCCGCCGTGGCGGTACTGATCATCGCCTGCCCGTGCGCCCTCGGCCTCGCCACCCCGACCGCCCTCATGGTCGGCACCGGCCGCGGCGCCCAGCTCGGCATCCTCATCAAGGGCCCCGAGGTCCTGGAGTCGACGCGTCGCGTCGACACAGTCGTCCTGGACAAGACCGGAACGGTCACCACCGGCCGCATGACCCTCCAGGAGGTGTACGTCGCGGAGGACGCCGATGAGAAGCAGGTGCTGCGGCTCGCGGGCGCCCTGGAGCACGCCTCCGAGCATCCCGTTGCCCAGGCTGTCGCGGTGGGCGCAGCACAGCGGGCCGGGGTGCCCCTGCCCCCGGTCGACGGCTTTGAGAGCGTCCCGGGGCTCGGCGTGCGCGGGACGGTCGAGGGACACGAGGTGCTGGTCGGGCGCGCACGGTTGCTCGAAGAGGCCGGTGTCGCGCTACCCGGCGAGCTGGCCTCGCTGAAGACGCGGGCCGAGGCGGACGGACGTACCGCCGTGGCCGTCGCCTGGGACGGCGTGGCACGCGGTGTCCTGACCGTCGCCGACGCGATCAAGGAGACCAGCGCCGAGGCGGTCCGCGAGCTGCGCGCGCTGGGACTCACGCCCGTGCTCCTGACCGGGGACAACCAGACCGTCGCCGAGTCCGTGGCCCGCCGCGTGGGCATCGACGCCGCGTTCGTCTTCGCCGAGGTGCTGCCGCAGGACAAGGTCGACGTGGTCAAGCGGCTCCAGGCAGAGGGCCGGGCCGTGGCCATGGTCGGCGACGGGGTCAACGACGCGGCGGCGCTCGCCACGGCCGATCTGGGACTGGCCATGGGCACTGGGACGGACGCGGCGATCGAGGCGGGCGATCTGACACTCGTACGCGGGGACCTGCGGGTGGCCGGGGACGCGATCCGCCTGTCGCGCAGGACCCTCTCCACGATCAAGGGGAATCTCGCCTGGGCCTTCGGCTACAACGTGGCCGCCCTGCCGCTGGCCGCGGCGGGACTGCTGAACCCGATGATCGCGGGCGCCGCGATGGCGTTCTCCTCGGTGTTCGTGGTGACGAACAGCCTTCGGCTCCGGGCATTTCGCTGATGTCGAGGCAGACCCCCTCTGGAGTCCGACGCGCGCCTCACATAAGCTCTTCACAAGACTCGCGCATCCTCCTTACGCTTGGGTCCCGATCGCCATATCGGGCCTCTTGTGCATGTTCGGGGCATATGCAAGAGACGCAGATCACACTGATGTGAACGTAACCGTCGAAGGGGTTGGTGAGTCTAAGTTGGCGATGTCAGACCCGTCTTGGGGGGCGTGTCTGACATCGGGGACGTCTTGGGGGACGTTCCCACAACTGCGTTGCCGGGGCACGTACACCGGGGAGCTTTGAGCGGCCCTCCCATACATACGCGTCCCGGCCATCGCACAGCAGTACGGCACTACCGCAAATTCTCAGTACCGCAGTACCGCAGTACATCGAGTTCTTGCTCGTTTGCTCGCAGCGATTCAGGCGCTGTCCAGACGCCCGGCCGGATCCCGTGGGGGGAATCCGCACCGGGACAAGGAAGACGCCCCGACTGCCGGCCCGTGGGGGGACCGGCAACGGGGCGTCTTCCGATTTCTTGGAGCTCGGTTCGCTCTGGAGGCACCGCTTGGTGCAGTGGGCGCGTCAGCGCGCCTCGACCGGGACGAAGTCCCGCTCGACAACGCCCGTGTAGATCTGACGCGGGCGCCCGATCCGCGAACCCGGCTCCTTGATCATCTCGTGCCACTGGGCGATCCAGCCCGGGAGGCGGCCGAGGGCGAACAGGACCGTGAACATCTCGGTCGGGAAGCCCATGGCGCGGTAGATCAGGCCGGTGTAGAAGTCCACGTTCGGGTAGAGGTTGCGCGAGACGAAGTAGTCGTCGGAGAGCGCGTGCTCCTCCAGCTTGAGCGCGATGTCCAGCAGCTCGTCGGACTTGCCGAGAGCCGAGAGAACGTCGTGCGCGGCGGCCTTGATGATCTTGGCGCGCGGGTCGAAGGACTTGTACACCCGGTG
>CAMLJW010000009.1 GCA_946480485.1 uncultured Streptomyces sp.
GCTGACGAGAGGCCGCAGCCGTGAGTCGTTGGGGTGAGCTGATCCCGCACCGCGAGGACGACCCGTCGTGCCTGTGCGGCTGCCAGGACGATCCGCTGGTGCAGTGCTGGCACACCGAGCCCGACACGCCCTGCGACTGGAACATTTGCCGCCAGCCCGAACGCCTCGCCGCAGGAGACCGTGGCACCGATCCGGCACGCGTCAGCGGAAAGAAGGAGCAGTCGTGAGCGCTCAAGTCCTCAACGACCGCAGCACCCGCCGCATCGCCCGATCTACCGGCCTCAACATCGCGCGGGCCTGGTCGCATGGCGGCTACACCATGGGGTTCGTGACGGCCGACCATCAGCATGGCTGGTGGGACAAGAAGACTGGCGAGTGGGAGTGGGACAGCGAGCCAATGCACTACTCGTCGTGCAGAGAACTGTTTCCGGAGGAGCCCACCCCATGAGCCCGCTCACCACCGCAGAACGGTTTGCCCGCTACATGCACCAGCCAGCAGCCTGGTACAACGCCGAGGACCTCGCCGACTGGCACGCCACCAGCGACCGCTGGTATCGGACAACGACAGAGTGGACGGACCGGAACCGGCACGCGTGGCCGGGCTGGTTCGACGTGCTCCCGCCACGGCAGCGGCGCCGGATCCGGAAGAAGCTGCGGCGAGAGCAGCGCACCCTATGAGCGACCGCATCCCGCTCGACCCCGACCGGGCCACTGCCTTCGATCAAGCACTGGAGAACCGCCGCGAGTACATCCGAGCGGAGAGACTCGACCAGCTGGCCGACGGCGGCGAGTCCGTGCCCTATCCGGGCTGCCCAGAGTGCGGCGTCCCGGCGAAACATGTTGTGTGGTCCACGTACGACCGAGGTCCGGGCGGCGTGCTGGAGATCGACTTGGGCGCGTGCTGGCATCGGTTCACCGTGAGCCCGGTGCCCACGCGTTTCGACCCGGACGGCTTCTGGGGGCACTCGGGAGACTGACGTCCGCGCTCACTCCCACTGGGCCACGAACGTCCCCCGACACCGGATGCCGCCCTCGCAGTGCTGGTAGCCACCCGACCCGTACACCGCGCGGACGGCGTCGAGGTCTTCGAACTCGGTACCGTCGATGTCCTTGCACGGCGAACAGGTGTTGGAGTCGAGTTTCTCGTTCGAGAAGTACCGGGCCTTCGGCGCAGCAGCGAGCGTCGCCACCCGGCCCGCGTTCTGCGCCCGATGCAACGCCCCACCCAGTTGGTCACGCCGGAACCAGTTCTTCAACCCCCGCAGGAACCCGCCCACCCGCTCAGCGACCTCCGACCCGCGCACACCCGGCACCAGCAGCCGCAGTGCTTCACGGCCCGCAGAGGCGGCAGTGTCCGCAGCCAGCAGCGCAGCCGTCGCCGCAGCAATCTCGATCAACTCCGAGCCGAACGCGTTCCGCAGCCCTTTATCCACCTTCGGCGGCTTCACCCTCACGCCCTGCTCGGCAGCCTCATCCGCCATCTGCTGCGCGGCCACCTCGGCCATCTCCCCGAGCGCCCGCCTCAGCACATCAATGCTCGGCCCGGAGTCCACGACCAGCGTCGCCAACGCCTCCGTATCGCCCGCATCCACGGCCGCCGCGATCTGCTCCTCCACCGCCGCATACTGCGCCTCAGCCACCGGCTCCCACGCCTCCAACAGCCCGGTCAGTGCATCCTCGAACTGCTCCCGCACCGGCGCAAGATCCGACTTCACCACAGCAGCACGAGGCGACCGAGGACGCGCAATCACCGTGTTAAACGACGGCAACGCCCTTGGCGCCGGCTGGAACGGCACGTGATGGTGCAGATCCACCCGCGCGGCAGGAGCAGGCGCCAAGGCCGGGCCCGTAGAGGGCGCCACGGTCACGGGCGGCCGGTAGCCGAGATCAGGCAGCCCGAGGTACTCGGAGACCAGGACCGGGTCGGCGCCACCGTCCACGAGGGTCTTCCACGCCGTCGACTTCGCGGTGATCTCCTCGTTGCGGGCCCCAGCGTCCGGGGGTACCGGGTCGCAGTAGTCGAACTCCAACTGCCGAGCCGCCTCTGGCCCGTACAACGGAAGCAGATCGTTGATCAGAGCGCCCTTCCACCGCTCCAGCCGGGGCACCGTCAGCTGCTCCGCGAACAGCACCTTCGATGCTTCAGCGGTGGCCCGGTTCACATCCCCGACCTCGCCGAGTACGAACGCGGGCGCGCCGAACGCCTCCCTGATCACGTCACGGGACACCTGCCGAAGCTCGGCGAACTGCATGTCGCGCTGCGTGTACTTGCGGTCCTTCCACGTGCCGTGTTCCAAGAACGCCACCCGGTGGGCGTTGGCGACGCCCTTGTGCTGTTCGTTCCAGCGGGCCTGCAACTGATCCCACTCAGGGTCGGACAGGACGGTGGGGAGTTCGATGATCCCGCCGGGCTCAGCGCTGTTCATGAAGAAGTTCCGGTTCCACTCCGCGGAGTACCGGCTGGCGTCGATCTCGGTGAGCACCGACTGCACCGGGCCCATACCCCGGTACGGGTCCAGCGGGTTCGGCATACGGATCTGGATCACGTCCTCCACACGGAGTGCGATCTCCTGCCCGTCCGGCCCCGTGTACAGGTAGCCGGAGATGAAATCGGTCGGGTGCGGCACCGGCTGGATACGGTCCGGGCGCACCGGCCACAGCTCCAGCGGCATCGGCGACCTAGGGTTGCGGGAGATGACCAGCCATCCCTCACCGGTCAGGTCGATGTGCTGCTGAACCGTCTCCACCAGTTCCTGCCGGGTGAAGAACTTGTTCGGCTTGTTCCACAGGTCCAGGACCGCATGCCTCGTGACCTCGACACGGTCCTCTGGCAGCCCGGACGGCGCCTTGCGGTACAGCTTCCAGTCGACCAGGGCGGTCGCGTTCGATGTCCGGTTGACGATCGAGAACAGGGTGCCGACCGCGCCCATCGCCCGCATCTGCGCCTCAGCCCCGGACGGTGCCCGCCACGGGATACTCAGGCCGCCCCGCGACGACACGTACGGCACCGGCGCCCGATTCCTCAATGCACGTAGAGACCTCACCGGGCCGTCCCCTTCTCGTTGTCGGACAGGACACCCATCAGCAACAGCGACGCGGCAGCCCCGGCGAGGCCCGCCCCGACACCCCAGGTCACCCACGCGGACGCGGTACCACACGCGAACCCGGCGGTCGTGTACAGGCCCGCACGGGCCTCAGACGCAGCGGACGCAGCCTTAGCGAGGCGGGCGCGGGCCGCGGCAAGTGTGGCGGCTGTCTTCTTCACGCCGGCCTCCAAACGGGTTCGACTACCTGGCATTGTCCACGGATGTCCAGCAGGGCGGCTAGCGTCGGGCGATCACAGCCACCGCACACGGGTCCGGCCTGCGGCGTAGAACGCCAGCAGCAACGCATCCGCGTTGTCCGGCGACCTGCTCAGCCGCTTCTTAATCTCGTCCTTCGGCTCCACCCGGATCCGGCCCTTCGGGTCCACGTCCCACCGCGGCTCCAGCAACTGCGCCACCGTCGTGTCGGCGTTCGCCATCGTCGACAGGTCCCAGCCACCGGACTCGGACAAGCCACGCCCCAGTTCCCACCACAGTTCGGCCCGCAGGTTCATGAACTTGGTCGGCTGGGATGCGGCCTCGGCGACGTTCACGGCGACGATCTGCGCGGTGTGCTCACGCCGGTTCTGCGCGTTCCGCAACTCGCCGATCACACCGAACCCGACACCGATGCTGTCGACCTTCACCACAGTTGCACCGGACTCCCGGATAGCGCGCAGCACGAGCGGCGCGATCTGCTCAGGCCGGTCCGTGTGCGCCCGCCACTCCCGGCCGGCATGCACACCGCGGCGCTCCCGGATGACGGTCTCGTCACCGCCGCCACCGACGTCCACGCCGAGTTCGACGGGCACAAAGAACTCGTCCGGGCGCCGCTGCTCCAACGGCATGCGGCACTTGGCCACGTCGGAGCCGCGAACGACCTGGTTGGGCCCGTCCTCGGAGAACTCACCCAGCACCTTCGACCGGTAGACCGGGTTCTCCTCACCCCACTCGCGGGCCTTCTCCTCCACCCACTCGCGGCCGACGAGCGCAGCCGACATCTCCTCTGGCACCGTCTCGCCGGTGAGGTTCGGAGAGTCGAAGGCGCTGATTGCCATCTGGTGCCAGGTGGATCCGGGGAGGCACACCTTCCGGAAGTGGGAGGCCGGGTTGTCCGGGTTGCCGATCGCGAGGATCCGGCAGTCCGGGCCCGTGGCCAGCGCGTCGGCTGCCGTCCACAGCTGCTCAGGGATTCCGCAGGCTTCGTCCAGCACGACGAGCACGTAGCGGGCGTGGATGCCCTGGAATCCGTCGGTGTCGGTGTCGGCGGGCTTGCGTCCGTAGCCGACGAGTTCATCGTCGATGAGCCACTCGGTCTGGTTGACGCGGCCTGCGAGTTGGCCGGCACGGTGGTGCTTGCGGATGTACCGCCAGAGGATCGCGCGGACCTGGGAGAAGGTGGGGGCGGTGGAGACGACGAAGGCTTCGCCGGGCGGGTGGGTGTCGAGCCACCAGCAGGCGACCAGGGCGGCGGTCCACGACTTGCCGACGCCGTGACCGCTACGCACGGCGACGCGGCGGTGGTCGCGTACGGCGCTGAGGATCTCTCGCTGCTTGGACCACACCGTCTGATTGAGGCGCTCCTGTACCCAGCGGACTGGGTGGGCCCCGTACTTGGTTGTGCGGCCTGCGAGGGTGCGCCGGTCGACGGTGGCCTTCAGGTGGTTGCGGAGGAGCTTTAGCTGTCGGGTGTCGCCGGCGCGGACGAGTTGGTCGACTTGGGCGCGGATCCGCGCGATGTCAGCCGGTGGGGCCGTCATCGCTGGTGGCTCGGTCGAGGAGGGCGGTGATCTCGTCGCCGAGCTGCTGGGCGTCGACGCTGACGCGGGAGGGTGCGTCGACACCGAAGAGCTTGCGGTAGGACTCGCGGACGCGGAGGAGGCGGTCGATCGCGGCGAGCTTGGGGCCGTCGTCGAGGATGGGCTGCCCGTCGTCGTCCTTGACGATGTGGCCGTGGGAGACGGTGATGTGATCCCGTTCCAGGACTTCCAGCGCGGCCACGAATAGGTCGTCGAGTTGCTGCGCTTCGGCTGCGATGAGTTCGGCGCCGGCTTCGCGGTAGACGGCTTCGCGGCAGCGTTGGATGGCGCGCCAGGCGTCGCTTTTGTTGTTGTAGCCGACGGCGTCTGCGATCTGCTGGTAGCTGAGCCTGGGGTTGTCGGCTTTGAGGCGTGCGGCGTGGGCTGCGCGGTCGGCGGCGTTCTGGCTGGGTTCGAAGCGGCCGGTGTTGTTGTTGTGGGGGCGGTCGTTGGGGTGGGGGTTGGGGGTGTCGCTGGTGGTCATGGCGTGTCCCCCTTCTTGGGTGTGGTATCGGTAACGTGGTGGTTTGATGGTAACGGCGAGTGCAACTGGTGGACGGTGGCACGGGTGAGGGCCCGCTCCCTGGGTCGGTGGCGAACCGAGGAGCGGGCCCTCTGGCGTGCGCGGGGTCAGGCGAGTTGCTGGCTGGTGATGAGCGGGTGGGGTTCGAGGGAGACCCAGTCGCATCCGCCGTGGGCGTGGACGGCTCCGCTGCCCTTGTCCTGCCACGCCTGGTCGAGGTCGAACGGGATGCGCTGCGCGGCCTCGACGAACGAGCCCTTGGCGGCTTCCTTTGTTGCGTAGACGCCGAGGACTTCGCCGCCTTCGTGGTCTTCGCCAGTGGAGAGGATCCAGACGGTCGCGGCGCTCGGCTGCTGGCTGTGGGCGAGTTCGGTCATGTGGTTGATCCTGTCGGGTCGGGTTGTCAGCGTGCCCACGATCCGTCTGGGCACTGCTGGGTGACGTACATGTCGAACGGGCCGCACGACCACGCCGGATCGCTGGTGGGGTCGACGGTGACGAGCGCACCGAACATGCGCGGCTCGACCACGACGGCCGGGACTGGTGAGGAGTCCTCGGTCCACAGCACCTGTATCCGGTCCCCGGCCTTCAGGCCGAAGTAGTCGGCGGTTGGCGTCAGGTCGGGGAAGCCGTCTGGCAAGTCTTCCTGAGCGGTTGGCTCTGCGTCGTCGCCCCGCAGGGCATCTTGCGTGGCGGTCATGGGCAGCAGGGGCAGGAGGAGGTGAGCCGGTATCCGTGTTCGCAGCGGGACTGCTCGGCGGCTGCTCGGCCGTCTCCGCGGATGTAGTAGTACGGGTAGCGCTTGATGTCGCGGATGGTGACCTTGCCGGGTTTCTTCGGGTGGGCGGGGACGGGGTGTTGCTGCATGAGGTTCTCCTGTCGTGTCGGGCGGTCAGGCGGCGGGTTAGTGGGGGCTGTGGTCGGGGCAGTAGTCCCGGCCTTCGACGTCGCTCCACCCTTCGACTGCGAGGGACCGGCGGTGATCGGCGGCTTCGTCCTCGCGAGGGGTGGGCTTGAAGGCGGCGCTAACGGAGTGCTCGGGGCAGTCGTCGTGCGCGCATTGGATGGTGTGGGCCATGTCAGGCTCCTTCGGGTTAGGCGGCCAAAGCGTCGGCGAGGAGTTGGACGCGGGTGGTGGCGGGGCAGCCGACGGGGTAGAGGACGGTGACCGTGGTCAGGACTGGCGGAGCCGCTTGCAGTCGTCGCAGGTGACGTAGGCGAGGTTCTTGGCGTAGCGGGTCTCGCCCCAGGCCATGTCTCGGCCGGCCGGGGCGCCGCACAGGGTGCGGCTGCCGTTCTCGCTGGGCCCGTACTGGGGGCGGTAGAAGCCGTTGCCCCGCTTGCGGGCGGGGCGCTGACGGATGTGGACGGGTGTGTTGTCGGGCTGCGGTGCGGGGTCCGTGGCGGCCTTCCGCTCGAAGAAACCCAGCGGGTCGACGCTGTCGCCGTTGTCGTCGAGGGCCACGAGCCACTCGTCGAACAGGTCGTCGCCGAGCCGCTTGTGGAACTCGTCCAGGATCCAGCCGCGCACGAGGGCGAGTTCCTGCGTGACGGTGGCGCCCTCGGTGGCCACCCATGCGATGCACAGGGACTCGTCGGTGAGGCTGGCGGTCATCTCCCGCATCGTGGCCTCTGCCTGCTCGCGTTCGTTGGCGTTCATCGGGGTCTCCTCGCGGGTCGTGCTGGCCTGGTTCGTCTGCTGCGCCGTGGAGTTGGTTCAGGCGGCCTCCGCGTACGTGCCAGCGAGGAGGTGGCGGGTGCCCTTGTAGGTGGTGAGGGCGGTGTAGAGGGCCTGGTCGATGGGGCCGTACACGAACACGTGGATCCACTTGCCGGTCGTCCGGTGCTGGGTCCAGACCCTGACCGTGTCGCCGCCGTGCTGCGCCCGGTAGGCCTTCGCCGTGTGCCGGCCGAACCAGCTCTTGACGCCGTCCTTCAGGTCTCCGCCGCCGATCCGGTCGAGGAAGTCGCCGGTCTTCACGAGGCGTCCCGTCTCGACGTGGGCGGCGATGATGCCGGAGAGGGTGCGGTATCCGAGGGCGCGCGTGGTGGTGACGGCGGCTCGGTGGGTGTTGCGGCGGGTACGGGCGGCGGCGTTCATCTGTGGTCTCCCCCAGTTGCGTTGCTTGATGTCTCCTATGGTTACAACTTGAGGATAGGGAGTCAAGTAGTGGAGTGAGGTTACTTTCACAAGTTACGGACTGTGGGTGTCTACCGTGCTTGCTGCCGCACGTGGCATCATCGAGAACATGACCGACAAAGACCAGCAGCAGGAAGACGAGGCAAGGACTCTCCTCGACCGGCTCGGCGTCGAACGCAAGAAGCTCGAAGCCAGGCTGGACGACATCCAGAAGGAGACCCACGACGCGATCGTGAACGTCCTCATGGCCCGAACCTTGGGCCCCTCAGAGGTCGCACGCCGGGTGCAGTACGACCGGCAACACGTCGCCCGAATCGCGAAGAAGGCCGGCGTACCCCCTCTGCGGGAGGCCACCGTCGTCAGCCGGGCAAAGGCGGCCAAGGAGCCGACCCCCGCCGCAGCTGCGCCTCGCCAGCAGGTCACCCAAGCAGTACGGAAGCCCGTGCCGAGCATCTCCCCGAGGGTCGCGGCGTTGCCCTACGACCGCATCAAGGAACTGGCCGACCGCGCCAGGGACCGGTACCCGGATTGGGTGGAGGAGATCCGGCAGGATTACCCACATCTGCGTGGGCCGGACTTGGACCTTGTGATCGTGGAGCTGGGACACCAGAAGGGATTCAAGATCAAGGAACTCGACGATCCGCCAAAGCCCAAGCCTGCCGACCGGCCGGTGACTGACGAGGAAGCGGCGGAGTTCGCTGCGCGCGCCCGATCCAAGGCCAACGAGATGCAGTCGAAGAAGCTGGACCAGGTCGTCGAGTCTGCGGCTGAGGGGTCCAAGGACTTCGCGGTCATGCACGCCGGCCTGGACATGGGTCTGCTGACGCACGACGAGGTGTACGGCCCGGTGAGCAGCGAGGAGAAGAACGCATGAGCGAGCCGTTGATCCGCCGCCGTAGCCTGCCCAACTCGCTGCGCTACCTCGCCCGGAAGCTGGACGGGCCGTTGACGGACGGCGAACGGGCGGGCGTCGCGCTCACCCTCACCTCGCTCGCCGACGAGCTGGACCCACCGAGCGCGGGCCCGGCGCGCCCGGACGAGGAACCCACATGAGCGCCCGGCCGCCGCTGATCACCGACCACTGGTTCCGGCCCGGCCCCGTCAACCCCGACGGCAGCGACGGCTACTGGATCTGCGACCGCTGCGGCCAGCATCGAGGCGACCACCTTCAAGCCGAAGGCCACTGGCGGAAACCCCTCCACACGTTCACCCCTCAGCGGCACTTCCCGTCGCAGTGCAAGACGTGCGGCCGACGACACCGCCACACGACGCACACGCCCTGGCTGTGGGAGCAACTAAAGGCCGCCGTATGACCGTCGAAGTCCTGCGCACATACCGCTTCCAATGCGACGCAGCCCGCTGCACAGTGTCTGACCTTTCCGAGACCGACGACGCTCCCGTCGGCTGGACGACGATCGACAGCATCGCCCACCAGTCGCACACCCCGCTGCCGTCAGCAAAGGCGGGCCGGACCCTGCTGCGGGCTCTGGACGTCCGGTCCCTTCGATCACACGGCCGCTTCCGGCTCCACCTATGCCCCACTCACGTGGGTGCCCTGAGAGAACACACGCCGCAAACCGACAACGAGGGCGGCCAAGGCACGTCCGTCGCCTGCTCCTGCGGCGCACGCCTGGCGTGGTCTACGTCGGACCCCAAGGCGGTCTGGGTGCAGCACTACGAGGTCGTCTCCTAGCCCGCCGCATGACGAAGGCCCCGCCCGGTTGGGCGGGGCCTCTCCACGTCCGGGCCGCTGTCCTACTGCTCGGCGCGCGGATCGTCCGCCATCTCCAAGCCATCAATCAGCGCATCCTGAAAAGCCCGATTGCCGCGAGGGGGGAAATCCTCATCCGCCAAAGGCTGGCACGCCTCGGGTGTTCGCGGGTCGTCCTGCCAGCCGCCGAGGTCGAAGTTCCAGTCGTCCCAGCCCGGCGCTGCTTCGGCGACGGCGACGCTGCACAGGCGCATGGTCTCGTCGTGGCTGAGCGAGGGCGTGGCGGTCACAGTGACGGTCGCGGTCGCCTTCGCCTTCGCGGGCTCGCTCTCGGACGAGCTGGAGCAGCCGGCCAGTGCGAGCGCGGCGGCGGTGAGCAGGACGGTGGTGCGGCGCATGGTTCCCCCCAAGGAACTCGTGTGCAGAAAAGGGCATCATGCACCCGTGCGCAGCATGTGGTGTCGGTGTGTCCATGCTGTGACCCGAACTCCCGCTGTTCCAGCCGCCCTTGTCGGTGCGGCCCGCCACACTCAGCTCATGGCCATCCGGTACGGCGTCCAAGCCGACAGTGAAGAAGAGTGCGCTGAAGGGCTGGCACTCCTCGTCGACGCGGGCATGCTGCCCGTCATGCTGCCGAAGCATTTGACCGACGGGCGTTGGATGGCCCGCGCCGTGCCGTCCCCTGCTACGCGTGCGGGCAGGCCGGCCGACCGGTAGCCGGGCGTGGGAAGGGCCCGTCACCGACGGGGGATTACGGTGACGGGCCCCAGGGTGCCGGGCGTTACCCGGCGCGCAGCTGCCAGTGTGGCAGGCGCGTCCGATTCGCTTAGCGGCCCCAGCAGTTCGACAACAACAGGGCGAGGAAGAACAACGCTGCCCAGAGTGAGCCCTTCGGCAGCAACCCGTCGCCGCGCGACTCTGCATGGACGCGTCGTACGCCGTCGCCTGCGGTCGGTGCGAGCCCGCCGTGCGCGGCCTGGCGGTGCTCGTCGCGGTCGTCCTCAGCGGTCTCACGGTGGTCGCGCCTGGACGGGGAGACGGCATCGCACTGAGCACACCAGTACTCGTAGGGCATCGATTCTCCGGGGTGAGTTAGGGCTTGCTCAGCGTGTGGGTGCGGTGCCGGTCGGCCGGGTCAGTGATGATCGTCATCCCCTCTCGGGACTGCACGCGGATCGTGTTGTTGGCGTTGGTGTTGGCCGATGAGCTGGGCAAACAACGCTCACCGTCAGCCGCTTTCAGTTCGGGGGAGGCGTGCGGCAGATCATCCCGGTGAACCCCGGGCCCGTTCCCCCGGCCAGTGCGCACCCCTTCCCGCACCCGGATGTTAGCCGCGGTGAGGACCTCCCGTACGGCCTTCGTATCAGCCGCGTGAAGGGGGCCGCGGAGGGCGGTGAGGAGAGCCCCGCGGTCGTCTCCGATGACGTCCCGGACGAGGTCCACAACGTCCTGCGGATCGGGCCAGGCGGCCTCCTCCCCCGCAGGCTCGTCAGACGTCTCGCGGCCTGCTTCGCTGTCGGCGTGGCCGGGGCCGATCCGGTGTTCGACCCAGGCGGTGAGCTGGTCGAGGTACTGCTTCGGGGTGAACGCGAGGACCAGCAGCAGCCAGCCCACCGGGATGACCAAGGGCAGCCAGCCGTCGTAGAAGAAGCATGCCCACACGGCGATGCCGTGGACGGTCCAGGCGGTGCCGGTGCCGAAGCGTGCGGCGATCCATGCGCCGGGGCCGCAGATACCGGCCCAGAGCGCGCCCCGCCAGCTGGTTGGCGACGGGGCGGGGGTCGGCTCCAGGCCGTCGCTTGGCTGCTCCTCGGTGTCGTCGGGGATCTCCTCGGCCGGCTCCGGTTCGGGGGCGTGTTTGCGCAGGTTGAAGAGGTTCATGCGATGTTCGCCCCCAGGCTGGCGATCGCGTTGGACACGTACGACCATGTGCCGCCTGCGCCTGCGGCGATGTACCAGAAAAAGATGCCGAGCACGCCAACCTGCTTCGTGGACAGCCTCTTGAACGCCATGAAGACCGCAGTGGCGAGGGCGAGCGCGGGCATCGTGACGCCGGGGATCATGCCGTTGACGGTGGCGATGATGCTGCCCACGAAGTCCGGGACGATTTTGAAGATGCCGCCGGCTGCTTTGTATGCGGATCCGGCGAGCATCGAGAAGACGAGGGTGGGCCACCATCCGAGTGGCTTGAGTTGGCCGCCGCCGGGGATGCCGAAGATGAGGAGCACGGTGAGGACGAGGGCCAAACCGACGGGGCCGAGGTTGCCGAACACGCTGGTCACGAGGGGTTCCTAGGGTTGGTAGCCGGTGCCGTACAGCAGCACGCCGGCGGCGACGGACGAGACGGGGACGGTGGCGCACCAGGCGACGGGCCACGCCCAGCGGCGGGAGTGCCGGTAGAGGCCGCAAGCGCAGGCGCCGAGCCCGTAGAGCACCCACGCAGACGAGGCGGTCCAGTTGCCAGCGGCGAACCACGCTGCGGTGTCGGTGCCCCAGTCGACCCAGCCAGGCCACCAGCCCGCGCCTGCGGCGGTGGCGTGGTAGATGAGCCAGCGGATGCGGCGGGGGATACGGTCGTAGGCGTCGAGGAGGGACTGGCGGGGGCTGCGCATGGCGGCCGGGTGGTCGGTCTTGTGCCGCTTCTTCCGCGGCTTCTTCTTGACCTTGGCTTTCGGCTTCTTGGTGGGCTTCGGCTGGCCCGATTGGGGCTCGTTCTCGGCGTTGTCCTCGTCGGCGGGCTCGGGCTGCGGGTCGGGTGTGGTCGGTGTGGGGGTGCTGTCGAGGATGTCGTCGAGCCAGTCCCGTGGGCGTTGCGGCGGCTCCGGTTCGGTGCTGGTGTCGGTGCTGATGTGGGGCTTGGGGTCCCACCAGTTGGGCAGCCTGGGGCTGGTCGGAGGGCTGCTGGGCGTTGGGTTGGCGGCGGGCCCGTCGACGAGCTGACGGAGGCGGGCACGGACTCGGAGCTCGTCGGCTCCCGGATTGTGGCTCACGTGTAGAACCCCGTTCCTTCGTTGATGCGTGCGCGCGCGTCTTTGAGCCGTCGGCCGGCGGTGGCCGGGCTCACGGCGAGAATCTCGGCGGCGCTGGTCTTGGTGAGCCGCTCCCCGACCCTGAGCCGGGCCGCGAGTTGGGTGATCTGCTGCTCCTTCTCGTCGGGCTGCGGCTCATCGGGCTCATCGGCGGGCTCAGTGGTCGACTCAGCCCGGCTCACGAGGGTCGGCTCGGGCGGGCTCAAGACGGGCTCACGTGCGACGTGCTGGTCAGGCAGGGCGGGCAGCTTGGGTGGGGGCGGTAGAAACGGGGCAGCCAGCTCAGGGAGCGGTGCACTCGCGGTCACCCCGAGAGCCGTGTTCACGGTCGTCTCGAAGTCGACCGGCTCAGGCTCACCGGGCTGCGGCTCACGGCTCACGGCAGGCTGAGCCGGGGGTAGTTCGGGGTGAGCCGGGGCTGAGCCGAGCATGGCGGCGAGCGCCGTGTCCGCACCTTTGGTGAGCCGCTCGCGCTGGACGTTGACAAGGCCTGAGCCGAGCTGCGCGTCGCCGTGGCCGGCTCGGCTCATGAGCCGCCACGCCTTCAGCTCGGACTGGTGCTGTACCCATTGCCATGGGTGGCGCTCGGAGCGTGCTCGCTGGTAGGCGATGCGTCGCATGGTTGTGGCGTTGCGGCGGAGCGCTTCGACGTCGGTGTCGGTGGTGTAGACGACGACGCGGCGGGCGAGGAGGCCGAGGCCTTCGGCGGCGCCGCACATGCCGAGCGGGGTGAGGGCGTACACGATCTGCTCGGTGAGGGTGTCGGCGACCGCGACGCCGATGGTGGAGGCTGCGAGTGGGGCGAGCCACAGTCCGGCGCGTACGGCGGTCGGGGAAGGCTGCCCGAACATGGTGAGGACGAGCATGACGAGGGCGAGGACGAGGGTGACGCCTTCGCCGGCCGCGACGGCGCCTGCGGCGGTGCCGGAGCGGTTGAACTCGGAGACGACGTTGGTGTAGGTGCCCCACCCGCCGAAGCCGCCCACGGCGATCATGGGGAGCGTGGTGAGGGTGAGGACTGCTTTCTGTCCTCGGGTGAGGGTTTTCACGGGGGTCTCCGGGGCGGTGGAGGTGGTTAGTGGTTGCGCCAGGCGTAGGCGGCGAGGGTGGCGCTGACGAGGAGGGGTAGGGGTTGGTTGGTGAGGAGGGCGACGGCCGCGCATGCGGTGAAACCCCATCTGGCCAAGGGTGTTTGGAAGTGGCGGCGCATTGGGGTTCCTCAAGTGGTGGCCGCCCTCGCCCGCGTGGGGGTTTCGCGGTTTCGCGGGGGCGGCCGGTCTGGGTGGGGGTTATCGGGCGGGCCGGTACCAGGTGCCGCGCTTTTCTTGGGCGCGGTCCCGGGTTTCCCATGCTTGGCCTTGGCGGGCGGCGCGGGTGGCGCTGCGGGAGCGTTGGACGCGCTGCTGGGTGCGGAGGTCGGCGGCGAGTTGGTGGTCGTTGCCCGGTTTGAGGCTGCGGCCGAAGTCGCGGAGGAAGCCCATCAGCGTGTGCCTGCCTGCTCGTTGGCGTGTGCGCGGGCGTGGGCGAGTTGGTCGCGGGCTGCGGCTTGTTGGGCGGCGGCCTGGGCGGCGGTGTATGTGGCGGCGGCCTCGCGCTGGAGGGCGGCGACACGTTCGGCTTCGGTGGGCTGCTGGCTCATGCGGACACCTGGCCGTCTTGGGGCTTGATGGGGTCGTGGTCTTTCTGGCCGCACCAGTCGCAGTAGGTGATCATGCGTTCACCGCCGGGCATCCGCAGTTGGGGCGGGTGCAGCGGGCGGCGGCGTTGGCGCGGATGCGGGCCAGTTCGGCGTACAGGTCGGTGGACAGCCAGGTGTTGGCCTGACTCGACCTCGTGGGGCTGTGCTGGGGGGTGGGCTGATCGGTACGCTCCATGGCGGACCTGCTCCTTCGTCGCTGTTGTGGGTGGGTCCGCCCCCGGCCCATATGGCGTTCGCAGCGCCGGGCCGGGGGCTTTGTGCATCAGCAGCACGGGCTGCTATCTCCGAATGTATGCCATGGCATACAATGAGGCAAGCGGCCCGACCCACGAGAGGACGGGAATGGCCGACGACATCACCAGGGAGGCGCAACAGGTGGTCGATGCCCTTAAGCAAGTCGAGGCGATCGAGGACCCGATCGAGCGCGCCGTGGCGATCAGCGAGGTGCTGGCCGACTACAAGGAGCGCGCGCCGCAACTGCGCGAGCTACAGCGGCAGGCGATCGAGGTCATGCGCGCCAACAAGGTGCCGTATCGCCAGATCGCCGAGCGGCTGAAGCTGCCGCTCGGAGTCGTCCAGAACATCGAGCGCGGTCATGGCAGCGGCTGGGGCACGAAGTCCCGGAAGAAGCCCGCCGAGGAATGAGAGAAGGCCGAGCGGTGTGGAAGACCGCCCGGCCCTGAGCACGGTTGGAGCCAGTGCACTGTGACTGTACCGAACAGCGAATGCGCCAACGAACGGTGGGCTTCGGTCCCCGGGTTCGAAGGCCACTACCTCGTATCCAGCGAAGGCCGCATACGCAGCCTGAAGCGGCGCACCCGCGACGGTGGCCCGCTCTATGTGAACTGGAGAATCGACAGGTACGGATACGTGATCGTCGATCTCTGGCGAGACGCGAAAAGCGCGAGGCGTCGTGCCCACGTCCTTGTTGCCGCAGCCTTCCTGGGTCCTCGACCTGACGGACGGGAGGTGAGGCATTTGGACGGGAACCCCGCAAATCCCCGGCTGTCGAACCTTGCCTACGGCACGCGTGCAGAGAACCGGCGAGATTGCATAGATCACGGGACTGACCACAACAAGCGCAAGACCCACTGCCCGCAGGGCCACCCGTACGACGCCGAGAACACGCGGGTCATACCCTCGCGTCCGGGTGCGAGGTACTGCCGTGCCTGTGAGGTGCTTCGGGGCAAGGGCAATTCGGGGCGCGACTGCTCCCGGTGCCCGCAAGGCCATGGGTTCGATGACGTGAATACCTACGTGGACGGCAAGGGCAAGAGGCACTGCCGGACCTGCCATCGAGAGCGGCAGCGCAGGCGGTACTGGGATCGGAAGGGCGCCAACGCGTCATAGCGTCCGTAGCCCGAACATGTAGCAGGGCCCCACCGGATGGATCGGTGGGGCCCTCACTGTTGCCCGTGAAGCGTCGGGCCGGGTAGCGCTGCCCGACGCGCAGCAGCGGGAGCGTGCGAGCAGCGAGGTCAGAATGCCACGGCCGTCAAACCGGGCTGGTTGAGTTTGCCGATGGGCAGGTTGGCTGGTCTATGGGTTGGCGGGCGCTGCTACGACCACGATGGCGCGGGCCCGCCTGGCCTGGGGAGGTCTGTGGGCGCGCCCCTTCGACGTGGGTCAGGCCTTGCAGCGGAATCCGTCGCGGTGCATCTCAGAGCACTCTGGCCCGCATCGCTGCGCCAACTCGACCGTGTGCGCGGCGATCCCGGCGTACTTCTCCTCGGTGGTGTGGCCGTCCCACTGCGCGCGCGGGTCGTCCGGCTCGACACGCTCGGCGTGGGCGAAGAGGCCTGCGTCCCGTGGCGAGATGTGCCACGAGGCCTGCCGCCCGCCGATGCGGAGGTAGGCGATCTGCCAGCCCGGCTCCTCGACGTCCGGCGCGGGTGCGATCACGGCGCTTTCGGTCATCGCGGCGAGGAGTGCGACGAGGTGGGCGCGCTCTCGGTACGCGCCATCGCGCTGCGCGGTGAGGTCGTTGATCTGGCCTTGCTGGTCGAGCATCTTCTGAGCGAGACGCAGGTTCTTTTCCTGGGCGAGGTACTCGGGCATGGTCACTGCTCCTTCGGGTTGATGGCGGTGTGGAGTTCGGCGAGGCGTGTGTCCCACCAGCGGTTGATCGAGGTACCGAGGGGCGGGGGCCCGCTCTTCACCCACTGCTCGTACAGGTTGATGACGCGGGTGACGGTGGTTTCGGCGCTGTGGTGGAGGGCGGCGAGGACGACGGCGGTCTGCCGGTCCACGACGGGTTCGGCCGTGGCCGGACCGGTGCCGTCGAGGGCTTCGTGGATGAGTGCGGTGTCGATGCTGACGGGGTGCTCGTCGGCGACCGCCTGGACGCGGGCGAGGGCGGCCTGTTGCTCGTGAACCTGGGCGGTCTTCTGTTGGAGGCTGCGGTGGTAGCGGCTGCGGTCGGCGCGGAGTCTGTCGCGCTCGTCGTACAGGGCGTCGAGTTGGTCGCTGTTGAGTTCGTCCAGCTTGATGCGGTCGGTCATGGCTGTTCCTCGGGTTCGTCCCACGCGGCGCCGCCGCACTCTTGGCCGTGGAGGATGAGTGGTCCGGCGTGCGGGTCGCGGTCGGGTTGGTAGTGGCCGGCGGGTTGGGTGCAGAGGGTTTCGGTGTGCTGGTAGTGCGGTTGGCCGCACAGGGTTTGGGTGGCGGTCACGGCTGCTCACCGTTGATGGCGCGGGCGACGGCGAGGGCGTGGGCGCTGGCGGGTTCGCCGCACCATGCGCAGGGCTCCCGGTCGGTGTAGAGGTGGGCGTCTCTTGCGGTCTCGGCTTCGTGCTCCAGCCATTCGGCGATGGGGTCGGCTGCCGGGCCGTGGAAACCGCGCATCTTGACGGCTGCGGCCCTGAGGTCGTCGGTGGGTGTGGTCATCGCTGCGTCTGTGGGTCGATGAGGTCGGCGGCCCAGTCCGCGCCGTGAGTCATGAAGCCCCAGTAGTCGTCGGGATTGTTCGGGGCTGGGGTGTTGCGGATCTGTTGGGCGAGTTGGTGAGCGTAGGCGTCGATCTGCTGGTTGGCTCGGTGTGGGCTGAGGCCGGCGTCGGCGACGAGGCGGTGGAACAGATCCGCGAGGGCGGTGGGTTCGGGCTGGTCGGTCACGGGTTGCTCCGGTTGTGTCGGGTTTGTGGGCCGGAATCGCTGAGAGCCCGCGTGCGGGCCGTTCTGAGGGTTCCGACGAAGCGAGAGCCGCACGAGAGGGGTTGAGGCCGCGAGGCGGGCGTCTGTGGCTTCCTGGGGGGCATTGCTGCTCGCGCTGTCCGCCACAGTCGCGGCCACGGCCACGGCTGCCCCTGATGCCCGCACAGCAGGGCGGGGATCGCGACGACAAGCACGAGGTACGCCAGCACGGCCATCACGACGGGCGCCCGGTGCAGCGGCATCCGGTGATCGTCGAGATGCTGCCGCCGTCGCATCGGCCTGTGCCGTGCCAGTTGTGCTCGCAGTGGGGGCAGAGGCCCGGCGTGGGCTGCGCCCCGTCCTGCCGCCCCCCGGCGGCGGGCTCGGTGAGCGCACGGACGGCGGCCCGGTAGCGGCGCGCCTTGGCCACGGCCTCGTCGCTCCAGCCGTGCTGCTGCTGCATCTCCTCCATCGCGCCGTGCGTGTACGTCTCGTCGTGCTCGGCCTGTTCGCAGTCCCAGCCGCAGAGGACGGCCCACAGCCAGGCGTCGACGCGGTAGGTGCCCCAGTCGCGGCTGCTGGTGGCGATCAGGGTGTGGAGTCCGTCGAGGGTGGCGGCGAGGGTCGCGGTGTCGGGCTTGGTGGTGGGCTGCGCCTCGGCCATCCGGCGCAGCCACGCCACCACCGTCTGCCACTCGGCGTACACCTCGCTGTCCGGCCGAAGGACCGCGACCGCGCGGGCGTCGAGGTGCGTGGCGAGGTTCGCCAGGGTCTGCGGCCGCACCGAGACCAGACCGGCGGCCCGGTCGGTGGGCTCGGCGTCTCCGGGGGCAGCGCGGCGACCGTCTCCGAGATCCACTTGATCCAGTCCCGGATCCGCTCCTGCCCCGGCTCGCCGAACAGTTCGGCGTCCTGGAGGCCGAGGAGCATGTTCGGTCCGATGGCGGCGGCGATCGCGGCGGCCCGGTCGGTGGGCTCCAGCAGCACAGCCAGCATCGCGTCGGCAACCTCGTACCCGCGCGACCTAGCGATCACCTTCGGCAACGTGTCGAGCAGCAGCGGGATCACGGCGTCGGCGATGCGGTCGCGCAACGCGGCCCGGTTGGCGGTCGGCGGCACAGGCACAGCGGCAGTCAGACGCTCCACCTGCTCCCGCAGTACGACGACTTGCGAGAACAGCCATACAGCGCCGTCGGACGTCACCATCCCGGTGTTGGCGTACTCGGTGCGGAGGTCGTCGAGGCGGTCGGCGGCGGGTTCGGTCATGGTGTGGCTCCTCGGGTCTGTGAAACGGTGGGTGGCACGGCCGCCCGCTGATATCCGCAGCGGGCGGCCGGCCTGTGTGGTGTGGGTGGGTGGCAGACGCCTCACGCAGACACGGGCTCTCCGGCCGCGAGCCGCAGCAGCACGTCCGCATGGCACGGCATCCCGATCGGGCACCAGCACATGAGGTCCCGGCCGTGCAGCTGCTGCGCGAAGGCCTGCCGGTCCTGCTCGGCGCCGCCCGGCGTGCGCAATATGGTGCGGAACTCGTCGACGGCGATCTGCCGGGCCTCCCGCTCGCTGGACACGGTGGCGACCTCGCGCCCGGTCACGCCGTTCGCGGCGTCGACGAACACGACCCAGATGCCTCCGGCGACGTGGGCGACTTGGAAGGGGTTGCCGTACAGGGTGGGGCGGCCGACGTAGATGGGCTTGCGGCCCTGGGCGTCGAGTGGGGTACGCCATCCACGGGTGCGCTCTCGCTTGATCCTTCGAGGCTCAGACATGCGACCAGGTCACCCCCGCCAGCGCCCGGCTCATCACGGACTGGGCGACGCCGTAGTGAGCGGCGAGGTCACCCACGCGCTCGCCTGCCGCTCGCCTGGCTCGTGCCTCGATGACGATCGCATCGGTCAGCTTGGACTGGCCGTTGTGGATTCCCTTCAGCCCCGTACCAGGACTGTCGCAGGCACGGCAGTGCCGCCTGTTCCCCTGCATCCGGGTGTTCTCCGGCGTGTAGGCGTGGCCTGCGGGACAGTGGGTCTTGGCCTTCTGGTACGCACCGTGCGGCGTGCGGGCGTCGTGCTCTTCGGGAGTGACCTGCTCAAGGTGTCGGGGGTTGACGCACCTGGTGTTACGGCACAGGTGATCGATCTCCATCCCGTCAATCAAGTCTCCGACCCAGAGGCGGAATGCGTAGCGGTGCGCGAGATACCGACGGCGGTTGACGGTCACCCGCCCGTATCCCTTGCTGTTGTGCCGGGATCCGTTCCACAGCCAGCACGGTCCGAGGTCCGGCTTGTGCGCCGGAATGGGACCACCCTTGTTGATCTTTGCGGTGAAGTTCTGTTCGGCAGGAACGAACGACTGCTCGTTGGTGCGGCGGCGTTGGATCCTGCGCGGCTGGTTGGTGGGCGGGTTGGGCATCGGGGTCTCCTCGGTGGTGGGTGGGTGGTCAGACATGCGCAGCGGCTACTGACTCCAGCCGATGAGCCGGAACTCGACGCCCTGCTGTTCCAGCTCGCTCTTGGAGCTGCACTGCTCGGACGCCCAGACGAGGCGGAGGATGGCGTCTCCGTGAGAGGGCGGGCTGGTCTGGTACTCGCCCCACAGCCAGCCGTCATCGTCCAGCCAGACCGCGTCGTGCTTGTCGGTCGGCCGGTCGGCGAGCGGCGCGATACCGGCCTCGACTGCCGCGCGTAGCCAGGCTTCGGCTTCGCTGATGAGGTGCTGGCGGAGGCTGGCGTCGAGCGTGTCCCAGGCGTCGGCGACGGTTGCGCCGTATCCGTTGCGGTAGCGCGCTTCGGCGAGGCGGAGGATGCGGGGGTCGGTGGGCATGTGCTGCTCCTGTGTGTGGGTGTGTATCCGGATGGGTCGCGGGGTGGTGATCGTTTAGGCGGCGGGTGGTACGGCGTGGAGGTGTCGGGTGGGGCGCTGCTCGGCTGGGGCTCCGACGGCTTGGCAGAGGGCTTGCCAGTGGGCGTCTTGCTCGGCGGGGGTCCAGGGGCGGGTGGTGCTTGACGTCCTTGGCGCGGACGGGGCGGGTGCGGGTCGGGTGGGGATTTGCTCGGCGAGGAGCTGCTCCAGCGGGGTCACGGTCGTGCCTCGCGTCGCTGCTGTGCCCTGCGGAGGGCGTCGGTGACGGTGAAGCCGTTCACGGTGACGAGTGGCGCCTGCTCCCTCGCGAGCTTCAGCGCGGTGTCGAGGTCGAAGCGGTGTGTGTCGAGCCAGTCGTCTTCGCGTTCGGAGGGCCGCATCTCGTAGTCCCACAGGCCGTCGGCGCCGAGGACTTGGGAGTGGCGCTTGACGGCCCACCGGTCTTTGCCCCGGTACTCGACGGTGATCTCGAAGACGTGGCTGTCGATGCCGTTCTCGGGCAGGCAGTTCACCGTGTAGCGGGTGGGCTGGACGATCGGTTCAGGCGTGGTCACTTGGGCTCCTCGGTGGTGCGGGCGGTGTGGGCGTGGATGCGGGCGTCGTGCGACTGGATGGTGAGGCGTCTGCCGCGGGGGCTGGTGCAGCGTTGCCCGGGCGGGGCGTTGCACCACGGGCAGCGGGGGCGGCCGGGCGGGTCAGGCGGCGGCCCCGTGTTCGAAGCGGGCGGTGCGGCCGAGGAGATAGGCGGCTTGGAGTCGCGGCATACGGGGCGCCTGGGCGGTGGGTATCGACTCGGTGAGGTCGCCGTCGGGGCGTTGGGCGGTCGGCCGGCATGCGGGGACGAGGAGTGCGTTGAGGCGGAGCGCGGCAAGTTCGGGGCTTGCCTTGGGGAAGTCGGCCATGGGTGCGAAGTGGTGCAGCCCGAACAGGGTGCTGGTGAAGGGGCATCCGCTGTCGCAGGTGAGGGGGCCACGGCCGAGGACGGCGGAGCGGCTGATGCTGAAGTGCGCGGGGACGGTGTCGCCGTAGGCGGGGATGGGGCCGAGGATGAGGATGTTGGTGCGGTACCAGGGGTCGGTGCGGCCGATCCCGTGGGTGGGGTGGACGGCGTCGACGAGGAGGCTGGTGTCGAGACGTTGGGAGTCGCCTTTGACTTCGATCCACCAGCCGAGGTCGGTGAGGTAGAAGTCGGGCAGGTAGGGGCGGCGGTGTTCGCCGACGAGGTAGCCCTGGGGCTCGTATTCCCAGCGGAGTTCGAGGTCGTTGAAGACGTGTGCCCAGCGGGCTTCGAGCCTGGAGCGGAAGTAGTGGCCGGCGTAGTACGTCTCGATGGCTTGGATGGTCACGGGGTTCCTTCCGTGCAGTCGTGGCATGGGGTGGGCGTGGGCCCGGATGCGGCGGTGCCACACGGCCAGGCGCCTTTGCGGGGGATGTGGTAGGCGGCTTCGGTCGGCTCGGTGGCGGCGAGCGCGGCTGACGGTGGGGCCGCGAGCTGCTGGCCGGTGATGATCCGCAGGAAGTCGCGGAAGTCGCCTTGAGCTCGCAGGTTGCGGACGTCTTCGGCGCTCAGGTCAGTCACGTCGCGGCCCCCATGTGCTTGAGCCGGGCGAAGCGGCCTTGGAAGGCGAGAGAGACGATGACGTTGTTGCGGCCCTGTCGGTTCTTCGCAACGTGGAGGTCGATCTCGCCAGCGCGGGGCCCGGTGTCAGTGCCGTCGTCGGCGAGGGGCCGGGACATCAGGATGATGATGTTGGAGTCCTGCTCGATGGAGGACGAGTCCTTGAAGTCGCTGACAAGCGGGTCGCGGCCGGTGGCGCTCCGGTTGAACTGGGCGAGGGCGACGACGGGAATGCGGAATTCTCCGGCGAGGAGCTTCAGGCCTCGGGACAGTTCGGCTACTTCGTTGGCCCGGTTCTTGGTGCTGCTGCTGTTTTCGGGGGTGAGGAGTTGGAGGTAGTCGACGATGCAGATCGCGGCGGGGGTGCCGCGGGAGGTCATCCATCGGAGCCGGGTGCGGAGTTTGCCGATGGTGAGGTTGGCGGAGTCGTCGAGGATGAAGTTGTGGGCGTTCTGCATCCGGTCGGATACGCGGATGATCTTCGTCCAGTCGTTGTCGGTGAGGCTGCGTCGTTCCAGCTTGCTGACGTCTACGCCGGCTTCGGCTGCGGTGAGGCGGGACATGAGTTCGTTGCCGCCCATTTCCATGGAGGCGACGACGGCGGGCTTGCTGTGGGTCAGGGCGACGTGTGCAGCGAGGTTGAGTGCGAACAGGCTTTTCCCGCCGCCAGTTGCGGCGCCGACGGTGATGACGTTGCCGGGCTTGAGGGAGATCACGTTGTTGAGGTCGGGCCATGGGGTGTCGAGCGCGTTGGGGTCCGCGCCGGCGTTCAGTTCCAGGAGGTAGTCGCTCCAGCGGTCGGCGACGGAGACTTTGGCTTCTTCGGCAGTCATGCCGGAGATGGAGGCTTGTAGGTCGTCGATGGCGTTGCTGACGATGTCGGCTGGGTTGTCGCTGCCTGCGTAGCCGCGGCTGGTTACTTGGGTTCCGGCTTTGATGACGCAGCGCAAGACCCACATGTTGCGGATGATCTCTGCGTAGCGGTCGGCGTTCGCGGTGTCGGGGACGTGGCTGACGAGTCCGTGGATGTAGGTGCTGCCGCCGACTTTGCCGAGGGCGCCGAGTTCGAGGAGGTCGCTGCTGATGGTGATTGGGTCGACTTTGGGGCGGTGGCTGCTGGTGACGTAGCGGGCGACGATCGCTTGGTAGATCGTTTGGTGTTGTGGTTCGTGGAAGTGGGTGACGTCGGTGATGCGGGTGATGAGGTCGATGGTGCGCGGGTTGAGCATCATTGCGCCGAGGACTGCGCGTTCGGCGTCGATGTCGCGGGGCTGTGGCCGCTCAAGGTGGTCGGTGGTGTCGTTGGCGGTCATGCGGCTTGGTGGCCCTTCGCGTTGTCGGGGTGGCAGTTCGGGCATTTGATGAGCCCGGATTTGTTGTCGTAGGGGTCTGGGTCGAACAGGCGGGATTCTTCGTCGCAGTCGAGGTGGCCGCAGTGGGGCGGCTTGGAGGCCTGGCGGGGGTTCCGCTGCTGTGGTGCTGCGGCGGGTGCGAGGCCGCGCCATCCGGCCTTGAGGAAGTAGGTGGCAAAGGTGATGGGCTCGCGGGTGCGGGCCTTGATGTTGCGGGCGAAGGTGATCATTTGGTCGACGCCTGCTCGCTGCTGCACCTGGGCGATGGCCTGGATGTCGTCGGCGGGCATCTGCCAGGTGACGGTGATGCCGGCTTCGGTCATGGCTTTGATGAGCGGCTGGATGTAGTCGAAGGCCCTGGGGATCCGGTTCTCGCTGCTGTCCTGCGCGCTTCGTTCGGCGGCGGCGGGAGGAGAGGGGTAGTTGGTGTTTGTGTTACTACCGTTATGGGGTCCGGATTTCGGACCCCCAGGGGTCCGGATTTCGGACCCCCCCGGTCCGGATTCTGTACCGGTCCGAAATCCGGACCGGTCCGGATTCTGTACCGGTCCGGATTTCGGACCCCCTTCACGGTCTGACCTGCTGTGATGCTGTGATTTCGGGGCCGATTCGGCGTCTTCCTGGTTTGTCGGGGGTACAGAATCCGGACCCCTTTCCTGCTCTGACCTGCGGTGACGAGTCGCTTTCGGGAGCTTGTAGAAGGTTTCGCCGCGTGGACCCACCCGGCCCTCGATGACGGCGAGCTCGCCTGTCTTGATGAGCTTGTCGACGGCGGCGATGACGGAGGAGCGGGCCGCGTTGCAGCGCTGGACGAGCATGGTCGTGCCGGCGTAGGCCGAGCAGTCCTTGCCGTACGCCTTGTCGGCGATGGCCAGTAGCACTAGGCGGGCGGTGCCCTTGGCTGTGGATTGGTTCCACACCCAGTCCATGGCGTCGAGGCTCAACGGTCCTTCTCTCGGTCGTGCTGGTCAGGGCATGCGAAATGAACCCCCAGTTCAGGGCGGCTTGATCACTGCCTCGCCTGATGCCGATTCTACCCCAGGGTGCCCATCACGGCGATGGGCACTCGATGGGCACGTACTGCACGCGTGGTGCCCATCCGCTGCACGGTCAGCTACTCTGTGCTCATGACGACGAAGGGAACGACCGGCCGTGTGGTCCGCGTCGACAAAGAGACGTGGGACGCGTACGCCGAGGTGTGCGAGGCCAAGGGCCTGTCGCGCGCTGCCGACCTGCGCGTCTACATCAACCGCGAGATCGCGAAGTGGCGGAAAGAGCAACGCGACGCCGGCGCCGCCCGCACCATCGCCGAGTCCTGACACGCCTCTCCTCCTTCCTTCGGGCCCCGCACTGTGTGTGCGGGGCCTTCGTGCTGCTCAGGCTTCGGGCGTCCAGGCGTCGCCGAGTGAGTCGTAGCGGCGGCCGGGATCGCGGTCTTCGGCCCAGGGGGCGCGGCCGATGTCGCGGCGGTAGTGGCGGAGGCCGGCGTCCTGCCGGGTCGCATGCATCAGCGCGGTCGGGTCGTGCTCCATCGGGGCGTCGCCGAAGCGGGCGCGGATGGCGTCGATGTGGGCTAGCTGGGCGTTCTTGCGGGGTGCGTTGCACTGCTCGCCGGGGTTGGCCTTGCAGGTGGTGCAGCGGTGGGCGAGGGCGTAGGCGTGGAGCGGCGGCCAGGGCTGCGTGGTCATCAGACGGCCGCCTTCCGGAAGCTGGTGACGCGGACGCCGCCGCGTGCCCGGAGTCGTACGCCGGCTTCGAGGAGGAGGGTGCGGGTGGTGCCGTAGGAGTAGCCGATTTGGCGGGCGGTGGATTGGATGGTGCATCCGGCGAGGTACAGCTGGGTGGCTTGGGTGCGGAGTCGGGTGCGGGTTGTGCCGGTGGTGGGTCGGCCGGTCATGGGGTGCTCCTTGGTTGGGTGGCCCCGCCGCATCGGTTGCGGCGGGGCTGCCTGCTGGTCAGTTGTGGATGCGGCCGGTCTCGTACGCCTCGGCTGCCTCGGCGGCCTGAGCGGTGAGGGCTTCTTCGGCGCAGACCTTGTGCGCGGGGCTGCGCTTGGAGTCGCGGAGTTGGGTGGGTCCGCCGCAATACCGGCAGGGCTTCTCGGTCCACGACCAGTGCGCGCGGTCGGTCCAGTCGAGGAGCCCACCCGGCGGTGGTGGCTCGGGTGGGGCGCGGCGGCGTGGGCGGCTGTTCATGCGGCGGTCTTCAGCTGCTCGCGGATCTTTCGGTCCGTGAGGCACCCCGGGGCCACGCATTGGTCGCGGTCGCATGACCGCTTTGCGAGGCCTTCTGGGGGGCGGCCGTGGCCGAATTGGAAGGCGAGTTTCCCGACGGTGAGGCGTGTGTCGCGTATGCCGATGACTGGGTAGGCGCCGGTCCAGATCACGTGCCCGTCCGCTGTGGGCTCGGTGTGCTTCGCGTACAGGTCTCGCAGCTCGTCGGCGGTCGGCGTGGTGGGTAGCCTCTGCCGTTCCAGGACCTGTGCAGCGGTGAGGCCTTTCTCGTACGCGTGCCTGCGTTGACTTCGGGTTTGGCCGCCTCGTATTCCGTAGCGGTTGCTGGCGCCGTGGTTGCCTTCTTCGTCGAGGGCGGCTTGCAGGCAGGGTTCGATGACGGGGCAGGTGGCGCAGATGGCTTTGGCGTCCGCGGTGGCGGCGGTGTCGCCGGGTTGGGGGTAGAACGTGTCGTCGTTCAGGTCGCGGCAGGCGCCAGCGTCGAGCCAGTCGGTGGGGCGGCTGGTGGTCGGGGTGGTGTGGCGTACGAGCTTCATCGCGCGTTCACCTGCTCGCGGTCGGGCCTCGTGTCCTCGACCGGCAGCGTCGGTTCGATGTCGAGGGCGCGCGCCAGCAGCTCGGTGAACTGGGCGCCGGTCATGGTGACGTAGCCGTCTGCGGCCGAGCTCTTGCCGCGGCGCTTGTGCCACACCACGCCGAGCCAGGCGCCGTCGTTCGTGCGCTCCAGGTCGGCCTCGGCGATCCATCCGGCGAGGTCGGTACGTGCCGCGTTCTTCGCCTCGACGACGACACCGACGACTCCGGCGATGTCTCCGCGGTCCTTCGTCGATCCGGCGATCCGGCGTTCGGCGAAGGGCCAGCCGGCGGTGCGGAGGTAGTCGACGATGGCGCGTTCCCAGGCGCTGCCCTTGGCTTTGCTCTTGCTGGTCATGAGTCCCCCGATGGGTTGGTGTTGCGGCATTCCAGGCACTGCGTGGCCCCGGTCCCGAACCGGACATGCAGCGTGGGCCGCTGCTCGGCCAGGCAGTGCGCCTGAACCTTGTTGAGCGCCTCCACCGACGGCAACGCGTCGAGGGGGAAGCGGCGTTGGTTGGAGTCGGGCCGGATGGTGCGGCAGATGAAGACGACGCCGACGGCGGCGATGAGGCCGGTGAGGATCAGCCACGGGTTCACGACGTCACCTGCTTCTCGCGCCCATCAAGCAGCGCTTGCAGCTTCCGGCACCGCTCCAGCGCGCGCCGCAGTTCGACCGCCGGATGCGTCGGCCGCCCGGAGGCGCCGTCGACGGGCCGCTTCTCCAGCGCTTCGGGGCTGGTGGGCGGTTTCCATGCGTCGTGCTTCTTGACGCGGGCTTCCCAGTCGTTGATGGCTTTGCGGTCGTCGAGGTCGATGAGGGCGGCTGTCTGGTCGGCGCGCTTCTTCTCCGTGCCGTAGGCGGCGAGGATCCGGTTGCCGACCGTGCGGAGCCGGTCAATCCTGCGCTCCAGCTGGGCGGTGTACTCGGGATCCGACTCCGTCAGCTTGCTGATCCGGTTGCCGAGTTCGAGGTTGCGGCCTTCGAGACGCCGGTTCGTGGCGTCCAGTTCAGCGTTCTGACGGGTGATGGTCCGCCGGGCGACCCGCTCCGCAGCCTCGTTACTCATCGCGGTCTCACACCGCTCACGAAGAACGTTGTTGTACCTACGGACGGCGGCCAGCTCGGCCTCGTGGCGGCGGCGGGAAACGAACCACATCACGCCTCACCCCCACGCTGGGCCGGGATCAGGGGCCACGAGCCGCCGATGACCTTGTTCGGGTCGCCGCCCTGCTCCGCCGTGGCCCGCGTGCGAAACCACTCCTGCAAGCCAGCCTGCTGCTCGGCCCGCCACGCCTTCTGCGCGGCGAACAACTGCTGCGGGCCCATCGATCCGAGCTGCGGGTAGCGGTCGAACTGCGCCTCCGCGATCAGCAGCGCCGCCAGGGCGTCCGCTTCGGCGGTGTGCCAGTCCTCCAGCTGCACGCCGTACCGCTCGCAGGTGGGCTTGAGCTTCCGCTGCCCGCTGCCCTTGACGTACTTGTCGACCTGCTTGTCGATGACGTGCGGATCGATCAGCGGCATCGGGTGCAGGCCCACGCGTTCCTCGACGGTCGGCAGTCCGTTGCGCACCAGGTCGTGGTGGAGGATCGTCCAGTCGAAGGACTGATTGAACGCGACGACCGGCATGCCGTAGGTGATGGCGTCGGTGAGGCGTTGGGCGATCTCGTCGAGCGCGGGCTTCGGCTCCTGCCCTCGCTCGCTGGCGGTTTGGTTGTCGATGCCGTGGACTTCGGTCGCCTCGGCCGGAATGGGAACGCCGGGGTTGATCAGCCATGAGAAGTCGCGGCCTTCCCGGCCGCCGCCCCGGACGACGATGGCGGCGGTGACGATGCGGTCTTCGAGCGGGTTGGGTCCGGTTGTTTCGGTGTCCCAGCCCATCCGGCGAATGTCGGTGAACTTCACGGTGTGGTCTCCTTGGGCCAGGCCGCCCCGCAATGCCCGCGGGGCGGCCGTAATGGGTGCGGGCTACGTGGCGGGCTGCGCGACGGCCGGCCAGGCCGGGCGTGTGGGTTCGTCGTCGACGACCTCGGCCGGGTACACGCCCTCGTCGTCCGGCTCGACCTCACTGGGGTCGGGGGCCGGCTTGTTCTCCTCCGCTTTCACCTCGTCCGCGCGGGCCTTCAGTGCGGCGATCAGGTCGTCCGTGAGATGAC